>JAXHUR010000080.1:0-10169 GCA_034189505.1 Thermodesulfobacteriota bacterium
TGCTCGGCTTCTTCATCGGCCTGGTCAACCTGCTGATTCTTGGATTGCGCTGAGGGGGGATTTTTGACAAGGTAGGGATGTGGGCCGTTACTCTGCCGCTCCGTTTGGGGTGAATGTGCAGGCATTATAAATTTTTCAGGAAAGACAGCTCCGGATGTTTGAAACCATTTCGCAAAAATTGAACGAGGGGCAGGAAGTCGGGCGTGAAGAGGCGCTGTGGCTGCTCAAGGAGGCTGATCTGCTGGAGGTGGGGCGGTTGGCCGATGGCGTGCGCCGGCGGCTTCATCCCCATAAGCGGGTGACCTTCGTGGTGGACCGCAACGTCAACTACACCAACGTGTGCGAGTCCCAGTGCCGCTTCTGCGCTTTTTACCGCAAGCCCGGCGCGGCGGACGCCTATCTGCTTGAACCTGATGCCATTCTGGACAAAATCCAGGAGCTGGTCGATCGCGGCGGTACGCAGCTGCTGATGCAGGGTGGGCTGCATCCGGAGCTTGATATTCACTGGTTCGAGACGCTGCTGCGCGCCATCAAGCAGCGCTTCCCGCAGGTGCAGGTTCATTCACTGTCCCCGGCGGAGGTGATTCATGTGGCGCGTCTGTCGCAGCTCTCCATGCCCGAGTGTCTGCGTCGTCTGCAGGCGGCGGGCTTGGACTCGGTGCCCGGCGGCGGGGCCGAGGTGCTGGTGGATACGGTGCGGCAGGAGATCTCGCCCAACAAGATCGGCTGGCGTGACTGGGCGGCGGTGATGGAAGAAGCGCACCGTCTCGGCATGAAGACCACCGCTACCATGATGTTCGGCTCGCGGGAACGCCTTGAGGATATTGTCGAGCATCTGCTGCGGGTGCGCGATATTCAAAAACGAACCGGCGGCTTTACTGCCTTTATCCCCTGGACCTTTCAGCCGAGCAACACGGAGCTGGGCGGTGAAACCGTCGGCGGGGTCGAGTACCTGCAGGTGCTGGCGCTCTCCCGCATTCTCCTCGACAACATCCCCAACATCCAGGCCAGCTGGGTGACCCAGGGGGCGCGCATGGCGCAGGTGGCGCTGTTTTTCGGCGCCAATGACCTCGGCGGCACTATGCTGGAGGAAAATGTCGTGGCCGCCGCCGGCTGCTCCTTCCGCATGTCGCAGGATGAAGTGGTGGAGCTGGCGCGTGGCGCCGGGTTTGTTCCGGCCAAGCGCAATACCCATTATGAGATTCTGGAAACTTATTGAAAGATAGCTCCTCCCCCCAGCGGGGGGAGGCTGGGAGGGGGGAACCTGCGCTGCTGCCCGGACCAACCCCCACCCTGACCCTCCCCCGCTGGGGGAGGGGATGAAATCAGACCTGACTTGCGGAGAATCCATGATCCCCTTGCGTGACAACATCAGAAACATGGCGGGCTACGTGCCGGGTTTCCAGCCCGATGACGGGCAGGATTGGATCAAGCTCAACACCAATGAGAATCCCTATCCGCCGTCACCGGCGGTGCGTGAGGCGATCCTGCGTGAGCTGGGCGATGACGGCGCCCGCCTGCGCCAGTATCCCGATGCGGTCAGCCGTGCCGGACGGCAGGAGGCCGCGCGGCTCTACGGGGTCGATCCTGCCTGGGTGATTATGGCCAATGGTTCCGACGAGGTGCTCAACAATCTGATCCGCGCCTTCGCCGGGGAAGGGGAGGAGATCGCCTATGTGCACCCCTCCTACTCCTATTATGCGACCCTGGCCGAAATTCAGGGTGCGCGGGTGCGCACTTTCGGTCTGACCGATAAATGGGAGCTGGACGGTTTTCCAGAGCGTTATGAGGGCAAGCTGTTTTTCCTGACCAACCCCAACGCGCCTCTGGGTTTCGCTTATCCCCGCGAGTTCATCGAAGAGCTGGCCGGACGGGTGGCCGGCATGCTGGTGGTCGACGAGGCCTACGCTGATTTCGCTGACGACAACGCTCTCGACCTGGTGCACAGGTATGAGAACCTGGTGGTGACCCGCACCCTCTCTAAAAGCTACAGCCTGGCCGGGATGCGCCTCGGCCTGGCGGTAGCGCGCCCCGAGGTGATCGCCGCTCTCGACAAGATCCGCGATCACTACAACCTCGATCGCCTGGCCCAGGCGGCGGTGACGGCGGCTTTGCGCGACCAGGAGTACTTTTCCCGTTGCGTGAAGCGCATTCGCGAAACACGCGGCTGGTTCAGCACCGAATTGCAGGTCCTGGACTACGGCGTGATCCCCTCCCACGGCAACTATGTCTTTGCCTCGCCCCCCGACCGCGACGGCAAGCGCGTGTATGACGGACTTTACCAGCGTCGCATCCTGGTTCGGCATTTTTCCGATCCGGTTCTGGCTCATGGCCTGCGTATCTCCATCGGGACGCGCGAGGAGATGGAGATCACTCTGGATGCGCTGCGGGAGATCGGCTGAGTGGTGGCTTCCTCCCCGCCTCCGCAGGAGTCCGACAACGAAATACCCTCTGACCCGGCGGAGGTCGCCCGGCGTCTGCTCAGCTGGTACGGGAGTGAGGGACGCACTCTGCCCTGGCGGGGCACCCGTGATCCCTACCGGGTGTGGCTGGCGGAGATCATGCTGCAGCAGACCACGGTGGATGCGGTTATCCCCTACTATGAACGCTTTCTGGCGCGTTTCCCTGATGTCGAAGTCTTGGCTGCGGCTTCCGTCGACGAGGTTCTTAACCTGTGGACGGGATTGGGCTATTATGCGCGGGCGCGCAACCTGCACGCGGCGGCTCGTCAGGTTGTGGCACTGCATGGCGGCCTTTTTCCTGACAGTCTCGAAGGCCTGCGGGGTCTGCCCGGTGTGGGTCGCTCCACCGCCGGTGCGATTCTGAGCATCGCCTTCGATTGTCCGGTCCCGATCCTGGACGGCAACGTGAGGCGGGTGCTGAGCCGCCTGTTCGCCCTGCAGGAGAACCCCCGCGGTACGGCGGCGGAGAAAAAACTGTGGCGCTGGGCCGAAGCCTTGACCCCGGCCGATCACCCCCACGATTACGCCCAGGCCATTATGGATCTGGGCGCCACGGTGTGTGCGCCGCGACAGCCGCAGTGCAGCGCCTGCCCCCTGGAAAAGTTGTGCCGCGCCCGCGCCCTTGGACTGGAGACACAGCTGCCGTTGCCGGCTGTGCGCAAAAAAGGGCCTGAGATCGTTCAGGCCGCACTTCTGTGGCGTGATTGCAGCGGGCGGTTCCGCGTATGCCGCCGCCCTTATCAGGGGTTGCTGGGAGGGATGTGGGAATTCCCCACAGTCGAAATCGTCGAGGGCGAGGACCCGGCGCATGCGGTGTGTCGCTTTCTCCAGCAGTCGGGCGTGGACGCAGAACCGGAGGAGGTGGGGCGCCTGCGCCATGTCTACAGTCATTTCCGTCTCGATCTGCGTCTCTTCGGCGTGGTTGCGCCTGCCGCAGGGAGTGTTGTGCAAAGCGATGACTGTCGCTGGCTGGAGGCGGAGGAACTCTCTGGACTGGCCCTCCACGGTGCCCACAAGAAGGCCTTGCCTTATCTTCATCAAGTTGCATGAGGGTGCGACCCCCACGCTGTGCAGGTTCATCATTGATCTGATATCCTCTTCATTCTTTCGGAGTTTTTGATTTGACGTCCATACCCCCCATCCTGACCACCACCGCCGAGCTGACCTCTTTTCTCGCCGACCTGGCGAACGAAACGGCGCTGGCGGTCGATCTTGAAGCCGATTCCATGCACCACTACCAGGAAAAGGTCTGTCTGCTGCAGGTCTCCGGAACGCAGCAGAGCGCGTTGATCGATCCCCTGGCGATGACGGACCTCTCGCCCCTGGCGCCGGTTCTGTCCGATCCGGCAGTGCGCAAGTATTTTCACGCAGCCGATTACGATATCCGCTGCCTGCACCGTGATTTCGGGCTGGAGGTGCGCGGGCTGTTCGACACCATGATCGCCAGCCAGTTTCTCGGCGAGGAAAAGGTCGGTCTGGCAGATGTGCTGCAGAAATATTACGGCGTGACGCTGGACAAGAAGTTCCAGCGCGCCGACTGGACCAGGCGGCCGCTGCCCGAGGACATGGCGCGTTACGCGGCGGAAGACACCCGCTATCTGCATGCGCTGGGGGAAATGCTTGAAAAACGCCTGCGCGAGGCGGGGCGCCTCGATTGGGTGGCGGAGGAGTTCAAACTGCTCGAGGCGGTGCGCCACAGCGAGCATGAAGGCCCCTTGTTCACTCGGGTCAAGGGGGCGAGCCGCCTCAAGCCGCGCCAGCTGGCGGTGCTCGAGCTGCTGCTGGAGTTTCGCGACGAGGAGGCGCGCCGGCGCGACAGACCGCTGTTCAAGGTGCTGGGCAACGCCGTGATGCTCGAAGTAGCCCGTGAACAGCCCACCTCCCTGAGGGCGCTGACGGGACTGTCGGGGATGCCCGCGCGGCTGGCCGATCGTTACGGAAAGCGGCTGGTCGAGTTGGTGCGGCAGGCGCAGGATCTGCCGCAGGCGAACCTGCCGGTGTTCCCGCGCAAGGAGCGCCCCGTACGAGATCCGGAGGTGGACCAGCGCATGGCCAAGCTCAAGCAGTGGCGCAGCGCCAGGGCCGAGGAGCTGGGGATCGACCCCGGCGTGCTGATCAACAACGCCACCATGGAGGAGATTGCCCGCCTCAACCCCGGCTCTGACGAGGAACTGGCACAGGCCGGAACCCTCAAAGGCTGGCAGCAGCGCGAGCTTGGCCCCTCCATCTGTGACGCACTCCGGGAGGAGCGATGAAGCGGCTGCACGTCTTCAGCCTTCAGGAGCGCCCCCTGGCGCAGCTGCTCAAGGAACGCCTGCGCTACGAGGGGGTCGACTGCCTGCTGCGCAACGAGGAGCTGTTCAGCGCCCTGGGCGAGATCCCCTTTCTGGAATGCCGCCCCGAGCTGTGGATTATCGACGAGGAGGTGCTGCCGCGCGCCCGCAAGCTGGTCGAAGGCTGGCTGCGCGAGGACCAGAACCATGAAGCCTGGATCTGTTCCACCTGTGGGGAAAAGCTGGAGGGGCAGTTCGACTCCTGCTGGAAATGCGGACAGGAACGGGGGGAGAAGGCGTAAAGGATTTCAACGCAGAGGCGCAGAGAGTGCAGAGGAGGAGAGATTTTTTAACATAAAAAGGGCTCTTCTCTCCGTCTCTTGCATCTCTGCGCCTCTGCGTTAAAGGTTTTGACCAACTCACCGGGTCTTTCCAGGAATTCCCGGCTGCGTCATCGGGCGGGGGTCGAGGATCTGCGCCAGCTTTTCATCATCGAGCAGCTTTTCGTCGCGCACCACCTCGCGCACGGTTTTGCCTTCCTCGAAGGCTTTTTTGGCGATCTTGGCCGCCTGATCATACCCGATGACCGGTGCCAGGGCGGTGACCATGGCCAGGCTCTGCTCCACCAGCTTTTCGCAGCGCTCGCGGTCGGCCGCCAGCCCCCGGATGCAGCGGTCGCTGAAGGCGCGGGCGGCCTGGGTCAGAAGTGAGATGGACTGCAGCAGGTTGTGCGCCATGACCGGCATCATGACGTTGAGTTCGAAGTTGCCCGACAGTCCGCCCACGGTGATCGCAGCGTCATTGCCGATGACCTGGGCGCAGACCTGCATCAGGCTCTCGGCCATGACCGGGTTGACCTTGCCGGGCATGATGGAGCTGCCCGGCTGCACCGGCGCCAGCACCAGCTCTCCCAGTCCGCAGCGCGGTCCGCTGCCGAGAAAGCGGATATCGTTGGCGATCTTGTACAGAGCGGTGGCGCAGGCCTTGAGGGCGCCGCTGGCGTTGACCAGCGCGTCGCGGCTGGCCTGGGCCTCGAAGTGGTTGGAGGCCTCGCGCAGCGGCAGGCTTGTCGTTTGCGCCAGGCCATCAACGACTTTGGCGGCGAACTCGGGGTGGGTGTTGAGACCGGTGCCGAGGGCGGTGCCCCCCAGCGGCAGTTCGTTGAGGCCGTTGGCCGCGCCCTCGATGCGGCGGATCGACACCGCAACCTGGCGCGCGTAGCCGGAAAAAACCTGCCCCAGGCGGATCGGGACGGCATCCTGCAGATGAGTGCGGCCGATCTTGATGATGTCGTCGAATTCGCCGGCTTTCTCTCCCAGGGCCTCCTGCAGTTCGAACAGGGCAGGGGTGAGCCGTTTGCGGATCTCCACCGCTGCCGCCACGTGAATGGCGGTGGGGATCACGTCGTTGCTCGACTGGCCGAGATTGACGTGGTCATTGGGGTGTACCGGCCTCTCGGCGAGCTGCTTTCCGAGCAGCTGTGCCGCGCGGTTGGCGATCACCTCGTTGGCGTTCATGTTGGTGCTGGTACCCGAGCCGGTCTGGAAAATATCCACCGGGAAATGATCGTCGAGGTCGCCCTGGATGACCTCCTCGGCGACTTCCATAATCGCCATGGCGATTTCGCGGTCCAGCAGGTCCAACTCCATGTTGGCCCGCGCCGCGCCTTCCTTGATCATGCCGAGGGCGCGAATGAAGGGGCGGGAAAAGCGCAGCCCGGATATGGGGAAGTTCTCCAGCGCGCGGGCGGTCTGGGCGCCATAGAGGGCGTCGGCAGGGACGCTCATTTCTCCCATGGAATCTTTTTCGATGCGTGTATCGGGCATTTCTGTCTCCTTGCCGAATATGAGTTGCAGACTGCAGACAGGTTCTCTTTTGAATTCTGCCGTTCATCCGTCATTTGTCAACAATTTCACGCCCCTGTCATGCGGCTTCCGCACAGGGTTCCACTTCCCGCTGTCGCTGCGAAAAAGGGTGTCATGAGCAATACCGCTTTTTCCCTGATCCTTTTCTCCGCCCTGATGCATGCCCTGTGGAACCTGCTGGTCAAGCGCAGTGTCGACAAGACGGTGTTTATCTGGTGGATGTTTCTTTTTTCCGGCTCCATGTTCAGCCTGGTGCTGCCGTTTGTGCCCGGCGATTTTCCGCGCCCGGATCCGTCTATTCTCTTTCTGAGTGCTGCAGGCGGGCTCTGCTTTGTGCTCTATCATCTGTTCAACGGGCGCGCCTACCGCGACGGCGACCTGTCGCTGGCCTACCCTCTGGCCCAGACCTCCATGGTCTACGTGCCGCTGTGGGGGATGATCTTTTTCGGCGAGCGCCTGACCCCTGTCGGCGCCGGCGGCATCGCCCTGGTGGTGGCCGGCGCCTACTGCATTCAGCTGCGGCGCCTGTCATTTGATGAAATTCTGCGTCCTTTCCGCAGTTTGGGTGAGCCGGGAGTGGCCTCGGCGCTGATGGCCGGTTTTATCTATTCGGTCGGCGCGGTCATCGACAAGACCGGAGTAATGCGCTATTCTCCCCTGTATTTTACCTATCTGCTGGTTTTTTTCATGATGCTGATCATGACCGCCAACCTGCTGCGTCCCCGCTACCGCGGGCGCGTGCGGGCCGAATGGCGGTGCAGTCGCAAACTGATTCTGATGTCGGGGCCGGTGATGATGGGTTCCTTCATCGCCTTTCGCTACGGCCTGCAGATGGCGCCGGTGAGCTACGCCGTGCCGACGCGGCAGGTCAGCCTGCTGATCGGCGTCCTGATCGGCATCATCTTTCTCGGCGAACGCTTCGGCCGCATCCGCATCCTGTCCGCCCTGACCATTCTGGGCGGCGTTTTTCTGATCCGGCTGGGGTAAAGGCTGTCCGTTGCTGAAAACCTGTCCGCAGTCCTTTGTTCGTGGTCCGTTGGAAAAAATCTTTGATTTTTATGGGCTACGGGTCACACTTGTCTCGGACAACGGACAACGGACAACGGACAACGGACAACGGACAACGGACAACGGACAACGGACAACGGACAACGGACAACGGACAACGGACAACGGACAACGGACAACGGACAACGGACAACGGATACCCCATGAAACATCTCGCTAATTTCTTCTTCGAAGCCGGCATGCTCAAGCGCACGCCGCGCACCGGTTTTCAGTTCCTCGGTTCGGGGGCTGAGTCGGTCGCCGAGCACAGTTTCCGCGCCACGCTGATCGGCTACACCCTGGCGCGTCTCGATGGCTGCGTCGATGTCGGCAAGGTGCTGCAGATGTGCCTGTTCCACGATATCTCCGAGGCCCGCACCGGGGACCTCAACTACGTCAACAAGAAGTATGTCCAGGTGGATGAGAAAAAGGCAGTGGATGACCTGGCGCGCACTCTGCCTTTCGGCGACGACTACCGCGCCCTGCTGGAAGAATTCATTGCGGCGGAGAGCGACGAGGCGCGCATTGCCCATGACGCCGATCAAATCGAAATGATCCTGGCGCTCAAGGAGCACAAAGACCTGGGCAACCGCTACGCCGATGAATGGTATCCGTTCTCGGTGCGCCGCCTGCGCACGGAAACCGCCCGCCGCCTGGCGGAAACCATTTGGGCGACCGACTCGAGCCGCTGGTGGTTCGACGACGACACCGACTGGTGGGTGCGCGGACGGCGTTGATCTTTCAGCAAATTGTCTGCGCATCTGCGGTTGACGCGGCGCCGGCAGGGTGATAATAATACTCCCTTCGCAAATGACCTACGACTCAGAGGGCGAACGATGCTCGATCTTAAATATCTGCGGGAAAATCTCGACGAGGTTGAACAGAAACTGCGCACCCGCGGCGAATCGCTGACGCTGGCGCCGTTCCGTGAGCTGGACCAGAAGCGGCGCACCCTGCTGCAGGAGAGCGAATCGCTCAAGGCCGAGCGCAACCAGGTTTCCGCCCTCATCGGCCGCACCAAGGACAAAAGCCAGGTGCAGGGCGAAATCACCCGCATGAAAGAGGTCTCCGGACGCATCAAGGAACTCGATGCCGAACTCAAGGCCGCCGAAGAGCAGCTGCAGCAGTGGCTGCTGCAGGTCCCCAATATCCCCCATGAAAAGACGCCTGTCGGAGATTCGGAAGAAGACAACCCTGTTGTACGACAGTGGGGCGAGCCGACACAGTTCGATTTTGAGCCCAGGGCCCACTGGGACCTGGGCGAGCAGCTCGGCATTCTCGACTTTGAACGGGCGGTGAAGCTCTCCGGGGCGCGCTTCTCCCTGTCGCTCGGTGCCGGTGCGCGCCTCGAGCGCGCGCTGATCAATTTCATGCTCGACCTGCATACGCAAGAGCATAAATATGTTGAAGTATTGCCGCCTTTTATGGTAAACAGAGTCTCCATGACGGGGACCGGACAGCTCCCCAAGTTCGAGAGTGATCTTTTCCATACTGAAGATGTCGACCTGTTTCTGATTCCAACGGCGGAAGTGCCGGTCACCAACATCTACCGCGACGAGATTCTTGCCGCCGACCGGCTGCCGATCAGCTTCACCGCCTACACCCCCTGCTTCCGCAAAGAGGCCGGGTCGCACGGGCGGGACGTGCGCGGCCTGATCCGCCAGCATCAGTTCAACAAGGTCGAATTGGTGAAATTCGTTCGGCCGCAGGACTCCGACGCCGAACTCGAGAGTCTGCTCGGCCACGCCGAGGAGGTGCTCAAACGGCTCGAACTGCCCTACCGGGTGGTGGACCTGTGCACCGGCGACATCGGCTTTTCCGCTGCGCGCACTTTCGATATCGAAGTGTGGCTGCCTGGACAGCAGGCTTATCGGGAGATCTCCTCCTGCTCCAACTTCCGGGATTTCCAGGCGCGCCGCGCCGGCATCCGCTACCGCCCCGAAGAAGGGGCCAAGCCCGAATACGTGCATACGCTCAACGGTTCGGGCCTGGCGGTCGGACGCACGCTGGTGGCGATTCTTGAGAATTATCAGCAGCAGGATGGTTCCGTATTAGTTCCCGCGGCTTTGCGCCCCTACATGGGCGGCCTGGAGCGAATCACCGCATAGAAGTTATTTTTGCGGAGGAGTGGCCGAGTGGTTTAAGGCGGCGGTCTTGAAAACCGTTGAGCGAAAGCTCCGTGGGTTCGAATCCTACCTCCTCCGCCAAGTTTAAAGAAGGCTTTCGGAGGATTCGAAGCGCAGTGAGCGCCGCCAGTGGCGGAAAAGCGGCCCAGGACGGGCCGCGTCAGCGAACGAAGGGGGGCCCGCGCCGGAGTCGCCGTGATGGCGACGACAGAGTGGGCGAATCCTACCTCCTCCGCCAAGTTTTTAAAAGAATCCGGTAGGGTTCGATACAAAAACAACTGAACAGATCGATTTATACGGAGAGGTGGCCGAGTCGGCTGAAGGCGCTCGCCTGCTAAGCGAGTGTACGGCGTAAAACCGTACCGAGGGTTCGAATCCCTCCCTCTCCGCCATTTT
>JAXHUR010000080.1:10269-13737 GCA_034189505.1 Thermodesulfobacteriota bacterium
CGAATCCCTCCCTCTCCGCCATTTTATATCTGCTTTCGCTATTTCTCGTTATCTCCCGCATGACAGGTGGTTTTTCAAAGGTGAGAATCATTTTCCGTCCGTTCAGCATGGTCGGGGTTGTCGTCGCCATGCTTGTTGCGTTGGTTTCCGGCTGTACCGAAAGCGCAGAGCAGAAATCCGCCGGAGACTCCCGGAATTCGGGTGAAATAGCCGAAAGTGCGGCTTCGCAGGTCGAGATCCTGGTCCCTGATGAGGTCGCCGGCCAGTGGAAAGCCGTAAAAATAGGCGTGCATGACAAATCAGGCAGTCGTGAAGAGGTTTTTACCGTCGATATCGGCTCCGGCTTCAAGGTTTCCGATTCCGATGTATCCCTGCGGGTGACCAATTTTCTGCCTGATTTCATCATGAAGGGGCCGGTTATGACTTCGGCCTCCAACGAACTCAACAACCCCGCAGCGCGGGTTGAAATCTTTGAGGGCGACCAGCAGGTCTACCAGGGATGGCTTTTCAGCCTCTACCCTGACGCGCACGCCTATCAGCATCCACGCTACGGCTTCAATCTGCTCGACTTCATCCCTACCCGCCCCAACAAAAGTCAATAATTTCATCTTGACTTTTGTTTCCGATTAAGCGATAACATGACCCTGCTTCGCGCCGGTAGCTCAGCTGGATAGAGCGTCTGACTACGGATCAGAAGGTCGGGAGTTCGAATCTTCCCCGGCGCGCCAAGTAAAATCAAGGGCTTAGCCTTCACCGGCTGAGCCTTTTTTTGTTTGTTTTGAAGATTTGTCCCCACTTGATTCATTTTGCCTGATTGTCAAGGAGTGAATTAGCACAAAGCCCCGCGAGGTCTTGCGGGGGGCTAGAAGTCAGGTTCATCCAGAAATCCTGGGGACCAACATGCACGTTGCCAGACAGAAACGAATCAGGAAGAGCTCAAAAGATTTTCATTTGATGTCCGCGGTAAGAGGCTATTATTGCATTTTCAAAGGGTTTTTCATGTCTGGCTGAGGATTATGATCAGGTTGGTTTGTTATCTTCAGTGGTGTGAATGAGATATCTCCTGATCATCTTGTCTGGCCCTTGCCGACCTTTTCAGGAAGATCTGCTCGGCAATCGCAATGACGATCATCGTGACTACGGCAACACCAATCACAAAGGGGTCGGCATTCAGTTTGACCCAGACAAAACCTCCGAGGGCGAGCAAATCGAGAAAAATGGCCGTAGCCGGCACCCATGCACTGGCCTCGATGTCCTCGCGCAGATAGCGAATGACGCCCCAATGAATAGCAATGTCCATAATCAGGTAAAACACGATACCCAGTGCCGCAATCCGGGAGAGGTCAAAGAAGGCGGTCAGGAACAGGCCGAGAACTACGGTGTAGACCAGCGTGTGCTTCTGGATACTGCCTGGCATACCAAAGTGACTGTGGGGAACCAGTTTCATTTCCGTCAGCATCGCCAGCATGCGCGAGACCGCAAAAACACTGGCCAGAAGGCCGCCTGCGGTGGCCATGATGGCGATGGCCACCGTAAACCAGACGCCATAACCACCCAGTGCCGGCCGAGCTGCAGCGGCAAGGGAGTAATTCTGTGTCTCGATGATTTCGGTGAGTGATAGATTGCTCGCAACGGCAAAACCAACCAACGTGTAAATCACGACGCAGGCCGCGATGGAAATCATGATGGCCCGCCCAACATTTCGGTGCGGGTCTTGGACTTCCGAGCCACTGTTGGTGATCGTTGTGAACCCCTTGAATGACAGGATGCCGAGTGCGGTCGCTCCCAGGAAATTGCCAATGGTTCCGGCCTCACCAGTGCGGGAGAAATCAACGGAAACACTATCGGCAATCCAGACGCCCACAATTCCAAAAATCAGTATTCCCACGATTTTCAGAATACCTATAAAGGAGGCCACTCCCTGAATCAGGCGGTTGCCTGACAGGTTGATCAGAAAGACTATTAGGATGAGTGACGCTCCGAGTATGGGCACCATGCGACCACTCTCGTCTCCGCCGAAAAGCTGCATGGTATAGGAGCCGAACGTGCGGGCCAGAAAGCTTTGGGCGATCACCATCGAAAAATACATCAGCAACGCATTGAAGGCCGTCGGCAACCGGTCTCCATAGGCCTTGTGCAGATACATGCCGATGCCACCGGCTGACGGATAAGCGTTAGAAATTTTAATGTAGGAATAGGCGCTGAAGGCGACAATCACGGCAGCGGCCAAAAACGCCAGCGGAAAAAGAACGCCGGTCATCTGCGCCATCTGCCCGGTAAGCGCAAAGATGCCAGCGCCTATCATGACACCGGTTCCCAGCATGACCGTCCCCGCTAACGTCAGGCTACCTTCTTTGTAGTGCGTTACTCTGTCTTGCGCTTTAGCCATGAGCCCTCCGGGTGCAGTATTTGTTTACTCAATCGGGCTAAAACCACATACGAACCCTGGCGAAGCGAGTTTCGAACTCATCGCCGCTTGATCACACATTCGGTCAGTTTTGTCATCCAGGGAGCGGCACCAGTAAGCACCAATTACATAAGTGCTCTGTCAGTTTGGGGGCGGACCAAGACAATTCATCTGTTTTCAAAAAGAAGCATCTGAAAATGGGCGATTTCATTCCAGAAAAAAGTCTATAATTTTTTCAGACTCCCGCAAGAGGCACACTCAATTTCTCTTGGCCAAGGTCAGATGCTTAGATTCTTTGAATAAGCGCTCGCAGGGAGATCTTCCCTGCGAGCGCTGGATAAAGGGCCCATTCTCTAGGGCGCTATTTCAATGTGTGTGAAAATTCGAACTGCCGTTTTTCACCATCGGCCAGCTTCGTGCCGACCGTGAATTCGTACTTGCCTTTTTCGCTCAAGGCAATATCGGCTCCGAAATGACCTTGCATTCCCATCAATTTCACCGTACCAACTTCCTTCCCCGAGGGAGATACGATCTTCAGGGCGGCAGATCCCTGCTCAATCGGTTCTCCGGTCGTAGTGTCCATAAACATGACCATGAAATGGTGAGTCTCTTTCATGTCCATCTTGGCCATAGCGTCCCGTACGTCCTTGAGATGAGCCATGGCTTTTACGTTCTGTTTGATGTCGTTGCCGAGCACGACCATGTCACCCTTCATTTCCATACTTTCATGTCCCTCCATAGAGCCATGATCCATGTTCATTCCATGTTCCCCATGATCCATTTTCTTGTGGTTCATGGCCAGGGCGCCGAGAGAGGCCGAGAGGATGAAAAATAAGGTGAGAGCAAAGATCAAGTTCTTTTTCATGTTTGTTTCCTCCATTTTTTGAGTGTTGAGCGGACGGATTCCGCTATTGGGACGCGCCTTTTCTTCATACTATATGTGATGGCGTCGCAAAAACTCACCAACTGCTGCGTTGCTGCAATTGCTCTCGCTGCTTCGACGTACGTAAGTACGCCTCATTGCTCGACAATCGCGCGCCTTGCATTTGGCGCTTTTTGCT
>JAXHUR010000081.1:0-13299 GCA_034189505.1 Thermodesulfobacteriota bacterium
CTGAGGGGGAAGCCATGAATCAGCACAATCGCCGGTCCCTGCCCCTCGTCACTGTAAGCGATCCGGCGCCCATTGATACAAGCCTTCATCGCAATAATCTCTCCTGTGTCTAAGTTCTAGGCTTAAGGCATGGGACCCATCACGCCTCACCCATCACGCCTCACCCATCACGCCTCACCCTTTCCCGAACAGCCCGAACAGCCCCTTCTTCTTTTTCTCCGGTTCCGGTTCTTCAAGATGATCCACAACCGGAAAACGTTCCACTACTGCGCGCACATGAGGGGCGCTGCCGAGTTCTTCGGTCAGGTCGGCTCCCGCCTGATGTTGACCCTGATGCTCGCCATTCAGCCACAATTCGCTTTCACTGACATCATAAACCTTGCCGTTCACGGCAACATAGGCTTTGCTGCCGTTACGCCCATCAAATTTGCTCAATTCCGATACTTCCATCCTGTAAACCTCCCATCATGAAAACGCTTTTCATCCTGTTGCAAATTCGGTGCAGTTTGACAGCCTCGGGACGTTGCCTGCATTGCGTCGCTGCGCAGGCTGTAGTTGTTGATTGACACCCTTGTTATGTATGACAACGAGCATAGCATTAAAAGTTCGTTATGACTATCAATACTCTGTCGGTTCACGGTTGCCTTGCCGAGCTTGCCCGCGATTGAAAAAGCGTATCTATTCAGAAAACAGAATAAATCAATATAAATATTGTAGAATATTTGTTTATCGAGCAAGTAAAGATTTGGTTTGACAATCAATATTTGTTGTGCTTAATTGTCTCAAGTTTAATCGTTAATGCTCATGCTTGTCTTTTGGTGGCCCCTCCTTTTGGTGGGCTGTCATGCCACCGGAATTTAAGCAGGCAAGGCTATTTATTATTTTAGAGGGCAGGCTGTTCTAGGGTCGTCGGCGTAACCGGTGACCACTGAATCTCATTTCAGCCAATTGAGGAAGGAGGCAACATGAAATCTTGGCAGGGGCTCACATGCGGTTTGGCATTAGCCGCACTGGCCTTGTGGCCGGTGGACAATGCCCTGGCGGCGTCGGTGTCGGGTCGTTCCAGCACGGTTCTGGAGTGGTTCGACAGTGCGGGCGAGGATACCGCCGTGCCGGCGTTCCAGTATCTGCAGTTCAATGCATTGGACATCGCCGACAAAGGCTACGATTTTCGCGGCTACGGGCGGTTGGGCTATGATCTGGCGGATGAAGTCTACGAAAGCTATGACGACAGCCGCCTTTATTATGCCTATCTGGAGAAAAGAGATTTTCTGACGGAGGATCTCGACTTCCGGTTGGGGCGCCAGTTCATCTCCACCACCGCCAGTGCGTCGGTGATGGACGGTCTGCGTCTCGATTACGGATTTCTCGACAACTATGGACTGACGGTTTTCGGTGGTGGCGATGTCGCCTACTACGAAGGCTACAACGTCAAGGACGCCATCGTCGGCGCCGAGGTCACTGGGCGTTTCCTGGAGACGCTGGATCTCGGGTTCTCCTATGTGTCCAAGTTCGAAGGCGGCCTGCTGGCCCAGGAACTGTTCGGGCTTGATGTCGAATATGACATCGCCGACATGCTCTACATCTACAACGAAACCCAGTACGATTATCTCTCCGACCGGGTCAGCTACTTCCTGGCCGGCGCCAAGTACCATTACTTCGCCAACTGGAGCGCCCGGCTCGAATACCTCTATTCGCTGCCGGTGTTCTCCTCCACCTCAATCTATTCGGTTTTTGCTGTCGATGAGTACGAAGAGCTCATGGGCGAGTTGACCTACAACTTCTCCGACGGCTGGCGTGCTTTCGGCCGTTACACCCGAGAGATGTATGTGGATTTCGATGACGCCGATGTTTTTGAAGCCGGTATCGAGAAAATCCGCACCGACAGGTTCTCAGGTTATCTCACCGGGGTCTACCGCGACGATGATGACGGGCAGGATATGGAAGGCTTCAAGGTCTATCTCGCCTGCCTGTTCAATCGTTATGTTCAGGCCGGCGCCGGTTTCAATCTCGATGTGTATGAGCGCAGCATCAACTACTTCGACGATGATTCCGATACTGACGACACCACCAGCAAGCGGTACTGGGCGGACATGACGGTCTACTTCAACAAGCAGATCAACCTGCAGGCCAAGGTCGAGCGCATCGAAAGCGACCTGTGGGATTATTACAACCGCGGTCGCGTCCGGCTGAACATTCTCTTTTAAAAGGCAAGGAGTTTTTATATGACCCGCAACGTGATTTTAAGCTTATTGCTGTTGGCGGCGGGCGTTTCCCTGGCCTGGGCAAGCATGGGGTTTGATCATCGCGCCCATCTTGAGGAATACGTTCCCGGCGTCGAATGCGCCACCTGTCACCTGGATGATGCCGCAAGCATCGTTCCCGACAAAAAGGTTTGTCTCGACTGCCATGATCAGGAATTGGTCGATATGACAGATCTGGGCGCCGTCAAAACCCATGGCCCCGTGTGGGCGCTCAACCATCGCTCTGAGGCCAAGGGCAACGCGATCGACTGCGCCGCCTGCCATGAGCAGGACTACTGCCTGGAGTGCCACAAGTCGGGTTTCGCCGACGAGCAGGGCTCTTTCAGCAACAACATGATCAACGTGCACAGCAGCGACTTTCACATCACACATCCGCTGTCGGCACGCACTGACCAGCAACTGTGCGCAAGCTGCCACGAGCCGCAGTTCTGCAACGACTGCCACAATGACTTTCGTGCCGGTCGTGCGGCCGGACCGTCTCACCGTCGGACGTTTGACCTGGGTCTCGGCGGTGACATCGGCGCCATTCATGCTGGGGTCGACTCGAACCAGTGCGATTCCTGCCACCTGCAGGGTTCGGTTTCCCCCGATTTTCATGACTGGTCGATCGGACATGCCCGCGAGGCACGGCGCAGCCTGACGACCTGCCAGGCCTGCCACCCCGGCGGCGATATCTGTATTCGCTGCCACAGCGCCAAGGGCGGCGCCGGTGGATTCAACCCGCACGGCGACGACTGGGGCGACCGCGCGAGCCGTCTTAACGATGCAAGTAATGGGAAAACCTGTAAGAAGTGTCACTAGGACGATGTCAGGCACTCACTAACGAGGAGGTAAAACATGCAGATCAAGAGATTCACTTTTTGGACCGCATTGCTGCTGTCGGCGGCAATGTTCTGGGGTTGCGGCAGCAACGGCGGAGGTGGTGACTCGCTTTCGGATAATCAGAATCCGGTCGACCCCGTAACAGGTATCTCATTTGTGATGAGTACCGGATGTATCGACTGCCATGAGGGCTTTGCCTGGAGTGATGAGGAAGTTAGCGCTTTTCTCCAAGGAAAGCACGTTATTCACAGCGATCACATTAATGCCGAGTCAGGTGAAGAATGCTTGGCCTGCCACGATCCAATCGGTGACGGTGCTGGTTTGGCTGGACTGATCGATTCTGAAAACGTTCCTGCCGAGGGCCTTGCCGCGGTTGGTTGCGAAAACTGCCACGGCGCGGGCGCCGAACATTATGGCCATGGGCCGATGCCTTACCCCACCCCGAATTACGAAGTCTGCGCAAAGTGTCATGACACTTTGCCGGATAGCCATCTTCCGCATCATCCGGAAGCTAACAATATCGGGACTAAATTTGCTGATTCCGCTCACGCTGGCTCTGGAGACCGCAATGAGGCCATTTGCGTAAAATGCCATACTGACGAAGGTGGTCGGGCTTATAAAGAGGTGGTTTCGGTTGCAGCTCTTGAAACGGTTGCACTTCCCCGCCAAAGTGCGTCTCCTGTTCAATGCCGCACCTGCCACGATCCGCATAATGCTGGAGCACTTCTGAAGCCCGAAGTCAGTGAAGGCCACGGCGATAGCGAGGAGGTTGTTGAATCCTCAGAGTATGCAACTTGCTCCAACTGCCACCAGGCGCATGACGCTCAACTCGGTGTTGATGTCACCCAACTTGCTGGATCAGAATCCAGTGACGGCGCTTCCGGCGATTTGATTTACCATGCCGGCCGCTATGAGCGCGTGATTTCGTCCACTCATTATGACGATCCCGCAACCAGCTATGAAAACGGCGACGCCAAGATTGAAGGCTATACTATGGATCCGACGAACGATCATGTTTGTCGCGACTGCCATGATGTACATTCCACTGATCTGACCTATAACAGGGAGTGGGCAACCTCCGGCCATGCCGGTGGTCTTCTGCTGGCTAAGCAGGCTGCAAATGCTGACAACCACACATTCGAGGGAGCAGTAGCGTATCGTGCTGCCGGGGCAACTGATGAAACCAGCAATGGCGGCTTCACCCATTATGACTGGGATGCGAAAGATCGGCAAAGCTGCCAGATGTGTCACACTGCCACCGGTTTCGTGAATTATGTCGCTGACCCTGAAAACTACGATGCTGCCAATAACGACTTTTCCCACCTGGAGGGTTGGAACTATGACGTGGCAACCGATACGGTCACGTCTTCTGGTCAGAACGAACTCCTTTACTGCTGGGGGTGCCATGCTGACAACTCCGGCGCGCTCCGTGTAGAAGGCCCGTTCACTGCGACTTACACTTATGGTGGAGAACCGATCGTATTCCCTGATTCCGGCAGTTCGAACACCTGTTATGTCTGCCATGCCGGACGTGGTAACAACGAAGTCGTTTCCACCGGCTCCCGTTTCGCGGGTCATCATGCTCCTGCCGCTGCAACGCTTTTCAGTGAGTTGACCCATGTGGCGTATGAGTATCCTGGGCTGAATTACTCCAATGTGCCCTATTTCGTCCATGACACTCTTGAATTGGACGGTTCAGGGCCTTGTGCGGCTTGCCATATGACCGGCGAAAAACCCAATCATGAGTTTGCTGTGGTAAACAAAAATGCAGAAGGTGTCATAACCGGCATTCGTGCCGACAATTGCGTCAACTGCCACGATGGCGAACATGCTCTGTTCGTCGCGGAGGGACAGGTAGGCGAGACCCTCAACATCTGGAACGGTACCGCTGCCGTACCCACGGTGGTCACACAGGAAATGGTTGATGAGGCGGCCGCCGAGCTTGAGCACGAATCTGAAGGATACCAGAATGCAGGTCTTCTGTTGAATGATCTGCTCAACCAAGATAACGGCCTTGGTAACTATACTAATGCCAAGATCGACAACAGCAATACAGTTGAAAATGACCTGGGTGCTTTCCAGAACGCTAAGCTGCCAACTGACGAAAAGGGCGGTTTTGCCCACAATCGGTATTATATCAAGCGGGCGCTCTTCGACGCTATCGACTGGGTTGAGGATGGCGAGATAAACGGAGTCATCGAAGATTACTCATCTATGGGTACGGAATATCAGTACGCTGATGCCATTCTCTGGTTGGGTACGGAACGCCCCTAATTTGAAGTTGACATTTCTCCAAAAGGTTGAAAGCCCCCACATTTTATGGGGGCTTTCAACTATGTGCCATGCATGGCGGTTAGGGCGTGCGACCTTTAGGCATGTTAGGCATGGGGACGTTGTTTACCTGTTGCCTAACTCATTATTCCATGCTACATAAGTCGCATGCCGCGAACTGCACGTCTGGACATCCCAGGTCTTACCTATCACGTCATCGCTCGTGGAGTGAATCGCCGCGAGCTGTTTCTTGATGACGATGACCGGCGGAAATTTCTTAGCCGGTTCTCCGATCTTCTCACAGAAACTCAGACTCAGTGCTTTGCGTGGGCGCTGATGTCCAACCATTTTCACCTTCTGCTGCGCCCTGGGCAAGCCGGGCTTGCTCACCTGATGCGCCGGCTTCTCACCTCTTATGCCATCTACTTCAATCGGCGCCATGACCGCAGCGGACATCTTTTCCAGAACCGGTATCGATCCATCGTGTGTGATGAGGATGCCTATCTGCATGAACTCGTTCGCTATATCCATCTGAACCCCTTGCGGGCGGGAGTCGTAAAGGCGTTGAGCGAGTTGGGCGACTATCCCTGGTGCGGACATGCGGTCGTCATGGGAAAGAAAACTTTGGCTGGGCAAGCCGTCCATGAGGTTCTTGAGCTGTTTGCGAAAAATGAGGCGCAGGGACGAAGCAGGTATCACTCATTTATTGCTGATGGGCTTGATTTGGATGTGCGGGAGAAAATAACCACTAGCAGGTCTGCACGTCAAGGAGAACCATTTCCAGATCCCCTCATCCTTGGCGACGAAGGATTTGGTGAAAGGCTTCAGACCCTGTACCAGCGCGAGTTGAGAGCCAAAATGAAGATACCGGTCAATGAAATTGTCAAACGTGTCTGTGGTGAGTATAAAATTGAAGCCGGAGAACTGGTTCGTAATACGCGAACTGCGAAAATTGCAGAGGTGCGGGCCGTTATCTGCTATCTTGCTGTTCGTATCGTTGGTTACAGTGGTGTTGTGGTCGGAAGGTACGTCAATCTCGAACGAGCGGGTGTAAGTCGCGCGGCTGTGCGAGGCGAGCGTATAGTCAAGAGTCTCCCGCAACTGTTGAGGTTGGTTGACGAGTAAACAACGTCCCCGGGGGGAATGGTGGCTTCATCAGCGATGGCGGTGTTGTCAATACTGCCGACCCCTCGGCGAACGACTTCACCCAACGGCAGGAATACGTGGCCGATGGTACCGAGACCTGCGCCGTATGTGTCACGGCCCGGGTAAGTCCGCCGACGTTCGCGCGGTTCACGGGCTCGATTAAACCACGCATCACGCATTAACACCATAACCGGCCCCGCTTCTGCGGGGCCTTCACCTCCACGAAATCCTCGCCTTCGGGCGAGGATTTCGTGTTTTATCAAAGCTTCCGCAAAAAATCCGCAACCGTTTGCACAATGATGCCCTGGGTCTTTTCGGGTTTGTTCATGTACGCCCCGAAATGCCTGGTGTCACCGGTGAGGAGGTGGGTTGCCCGTTTGGCGACTGCTGCTTCGAAAATGGGGCGGTCTTTGGAGGGGAGGTCAATGAGGCAAATTGAACCCGCCCCGGTGGGAGTGACTTCTATTGTTGAAATCAGCGCATCCAGAGCAGGAAGGCAGTGGGGATATTTGCGCTCGATGTTGCGCCGAGCCTCTTCAACGGCCAGGCGACAGGTGAGGGTGCGCCAGTGCCCGTCGGCTGACAGTTTGATGATCAGTGCTGATTTGCCTGACGGGTTGTGAGCAGCAGTAAAAAGGATGTTGGCGTCGAGGAATAATCGCATCATTGCCTGCGCTTGAGCTTTTTCAGTATGGCTTCTTTCTCGGCAACAAGAAGCTGGTCATCCTTGTCCCACTGCGCGATATCCTGATCTGAATACATCTCGATTTCAAGCACTGCCGCGGGCCTTAAAACCACCTCTCCGTTCCGTTCCTCCGCGATAAGAACTCCGCCAGGCTGTATCCCCAGTTTTTTTCGCATTTCCGCAGGCAGGGTGATTTGCCCACGACTGGAAACGATAATGTTTTCCCGCATGGTTTGTACCTCCGTATGTATGAATTTCAGTATTGCAGCATTTCGGCTGCCTGTCAAAAAAACAGGGTAATCGTATAGAAAAAGATGGATTCCGGTGGATGAGATTGTCAAGTGTGTCGTTGGTGAGTATAAACTTGATGGAAGTGGGAGAATCCGTAAAATAGCAATTGTCGCTTTATGCAACTGATGGAGTTGGTTGACGAGTAAACAACGTCCCCGGGTTGAAGATGGAAAATTTTTCGCTTATCCCTGCAGGGCTGACTACGCTGATCTGCCGTTTGGCGGAGTTGCCCTATGTGGACAGAATCATTCTTTTTGGGTCGCGGGCTCGTGGGGATGCACAGTCGCGTTCCGACATTGATCTGGCTGTTTCTGCGCCGGGAGCGACCTCGCAGCAATGGGTGCAGCTTGTTGATCTGGTGCAGGAGCCCCCGACGTTGCTTTCGATCGATCTGATCTGGTATGAAGAGGCTGGCGAAGAGTTGAAAACGAAAATCCGGCGGGAAGGGAAAGTTCTTTATGATCGATCAGAAAGCGGCGCAGAGTCTCGAGAATCTTGATCGCGCCTTGAAACGGCTGGAGGAGGCTCTTCAGGAGCCGGAAGGCAACTCCCTGGTGATCGACGGTACCATCCAGCGGTTTGAATTCGTCATTGAGTTGTATTGGAAGACCTTCAAGAGATTGCTGGCGCTCGAAGGCCTTGAGGCAAACACGCCGCGTGAAGCATTGCAGAAAGCTTATGCCGCTCACTGGATCGATGACGAAGCTGCCTGGCTGCAGATGCTGCGTGATCGCAATGAAACTTCTCATATCTACGATGAAGCGGCCGCCCGGCGCATTTACGCGCATATCCAGCAGAATTTTTCTGTGCTTAAAAAAACTTTCCTGTTTTTGTGGGAACGTTTTATCAACTGAGATCTGATTACTGCAACTTCGCACCCACCCGTAAAGATTGGAGCCTGATGTGAGACCGAGATGGATTCTTGCGTTTATGCTGTTGTTCGTCGCCGGATGCAGTGGCTTGCATACCGGCGCCTCCCCTGCTTTCGACTGGTCGCGCGTCGAGAAGATTTCGGTGCAGGGGCCGTGGGAGAAGTACCGGGAATTGCAGACGCCGACGCTGCAGGAGGTTGCGGCGATGGGGTATGGCGTTGTGCCTCCATCCTCGCCGGAGGCGGATGCCCGCCTGGAACTGGAGGTTGTGGAGGCGCTCGATATCAACGAAGTGGGCGCGGTCTTCTCCCGTCCTAAAAGTCTGCATGTGCGTATTTATGATGCAGACAGCGGTGCCCCGGTTGCGTTGGCGGATTACTACCTGTCATCCACGCAAAGTGCCGTGGACGGGGTGCAGGAGTTGTTTGCGGGGGTGAGGAAAGAGCGGGTCAGTTCAAAGGGGGGAAATAAGTCGACTGCTGCAGCCCCGGAAAATGCCCCTCCGGCGAACGAGCCCCCCGCCCAGGCTGAAGTCCCCGAAAAGAGCTCAGCGCCGGCATCCGCGCTGCCTCAGAAACAGCCGGCTCAGGCAGCCTCTGGAACGGTTAAGAAGGCTGAAGAAGAGGTGCCGCAGGCTGCCCAGGAAAAATCGCAGGAGACGGCAACGGAAGCGGTCAAGGGCGCGCCCCCGCCGGCGACACAGGAACAGGAAACTGAAACTTCTGAATGGAACCCGGACGAAACAAAAAAGCGTTCCCCCTGGATCCCGCGCCTTGAAAGCTGGGGATTTGAAGACTGGGGCAAGCCCCGCGAGGGCGATGGGCTGGAAGAGATGATGAAGTAGCGGGAGCTGGGTCTATCAGCTTGAGGTCAATGATGCTTTTTTGCGAAAGCATCAAGTAAGACCAGGTTCGCGTCGATTTCCTGGGAGAGGACAATGGCCTCCAACTCTCCCGAATGGAGTCTGCCGCGGGCACCTTCGACAAAATGCTGACCAGGTAGGCTTACCGGGGTTATCTTGATTTTGTCCGGAATATGCATCTCACCTAACTCTCTACGTACTGCTGGAGGGATGTGCACAAGAGAGAAGGCCTCCCAAAGAAGATCTACGGCACCCAATTTGCCAAGAAAAATAATCGGACTGGCGTTGGAGACAACTTTCATTGGTGCTGCCTGAATTTTTCAGCAGTCTGAAGGTCTTCAAGGACGTTTTCTTCATCCACGATAAAGCCTTTGCCAAAATATTCGCACAGGCGGTATCTGAAAGCCTCAAAGCTTAGTCCTGCCAAGGATGCTGCAGTTGAAAAACTGATCTGGCGGGCATGATAAAGGCCTGCTGCGAGGAAGAAGTTCGCCGATTTGGCTCCCTCCGGTCCGAGAACCTCATCCAGCTGCTCTTTTAGCTCTTGTGCCATAAAGTTTCCCCTCGATCTCTTTTAACTCCCTGGATATAGGGTAACCGATTTTTATAATAATCAACAGGGCAGTGTGCTAAAAAGTAAATAGTGAAATGAGGCCGCTCAGCTCTCGTAATAGCTGTAGCCGCGCAAACCGGCGGCGAAGCAGTCGACGATCTCGCGTCGTTCGGCGACGGTGATGGTGCCGCGGCGCACGGCCTGTTCCGCCGTATCACGGAAGCGCTCCAGCAGGTCCCTGGGGTTGTACTGTACGTATTTGAGGAGATCGGCGATGCTGTCGCCTTCGGTTTCGCGGGTGATATCGAAGCTGCCGTCGGCGTTGATCCGCACGCTGGCCACATCGGTGTCGCCGAACAGATTGTGCAGGTCGCCCAGGGTTTCCTGATAGGCCCCGACCAGAAAGACGCCGACGAAATAGTCTTCCTTTTCGGGGTCGACGGGGTGCAGAGGCAGGGTCTTGCAGGTGCCGTGGGTGTCGATGAAGCTGTCGATGCGGCCGTCGCTGTCGCAGGTGATGTCGGCGATGATGGCGTCGCGGCTCGGTTTTTCATCGAGGCGGTGAATGGGCATGACCGGAAAGACCTGGTCGATGGCCCAATGGTCGGGCAGGGATTGAAACACGCTGAGGTTGCCGTAATAGATGTCGGCCAGCTGCTCGCGCAGTCCCCGCAGCTCGAGCGGCGTTTCATCGCCCAGGTTGTCGAGCAGGTCGGCGATGCGGCGGAAAATCTGGAGCACCAGATTCTCTGCCAGAGCCCGCGAGCGCAGGCTGATGCGGCCGCGCTTGAACAGCTCGCGCAGTTCGTCGCGATAGAAAACAGTGTTGTTGTAGCACTGCTGCACACGATCGGATTTAAGCTGCTGCAAAGTCTCGAAAAGGTTGCGGATCAGCGGTTCTTCATCGGAAAGTTGGTCCGCCGCGGGCAGAGGGGTCGGCTCGAACCGGGTCACATCGAAGATATTGAACAGCAGCAGGGAATAGTAGGCCACAGTCGGGCGCCCCGATTCGGTGACGATGGTCGGGTGAGTGATGCCGTGCGGCTCAAGCGTCTCCATGATGACTTCGACGATATCGGCGCAGTACTCGGCGACGGTGTAGTTCATGGATTGGGTATGGTTGGAGCGCGATCCGAGATAGTCGACCGCCAGCCCGCCGCCGAAATCGAGAAAACCCATGGCGGCGCCTTCGCGCACCAGGTTGACGTAGAAGTGGCAGGCCTCCATGACGGCGGAGCGGATATCGCGGATGTTGGGAATCTGCGAGCCGAGGTGGCAGTGCAGCAGCTGCAGGCATTCGAGCATGTCGTGCTCTTTGAGGGCATCGACGATTTCGACCATCTGGTGGGTGGAGAGACCGAAGATGCTGCGATCCCCGCTGGTCTTGTTCCAGTGTCCGCCGACGGTGGTGGCCAGCTTGGCGCGCATGCCGATCATCGGGCGCACCCCCAGTTCACGGCTGCGCTCCAGGATGATGGGCAGCTCGGTGGGCGTCTCGATGACGAATACGCAGCGATAGCCCAGTTTGCGCGCCCGCAGGCCCAGGTCGATGAACTCGCGATCCTTGTAGCCGTTGCAGATGATCAGGCCGTCATGCGCCGGCAGGTTTGAGAGTGCTACCACCAGCTCGGCCTTGCTGCCGGCCTCAAGACCGTGCCCGTAGCGCTCACCGAAACGGGCGATCTCTTCAATGACCTGGCGCTGCTGGTTGACCTTGATGGGGAAAACCCCCTGGTAGCGCCCCTGGTAGCCGCGCTGCGCGATGGCGGCGCGGAAGGTTTCGTTGAGGCGCGCCAGCTGGGCATCGAGCAGGTTTTCGATGCGCAGCAGCATCGGCATGCGCAGCCCGCGCTGGCGGATTCCGGCGACCACGTCCATCAGCGAGATCTGCTGCCGCCCCGAGTCGAACTCCACCCCGACCGTCACTTCTCCCTTGTCGTTGACATCGAAATACCCCGCCCCCCAGTCGCGCACGCGATAAAGACGCGCGGAATCTTCAGTGGTCCAATTCTGTTGGGGGGGCGATGTCATAGTGACCGTCTCCTTTAAAGGAAAAACATCGAAAAAATACCAAAAACCTTGAACCACAGAGATCACAGAGTACACAGAGGTAAAGCACTTTTTTTACAAAGTCATTAACTCCTGCTGCACCAAACCACAAGAATCTTTTGGGATTTGTTTTTTGAATTTACTCAGTGTTCTCAGTGTTCTCGAGTGAGCGAAGTGAACGGGTGGTTCAATGTTCTCACCCCGCAATATTCTCCCGCGCAAAGGTCGGCAGCAGGAACGCACCGAGATGCAGGTCTTCATTGTAGTACCGGGTATCAAACTCGCGGTTCTGGGCCCGCTTGCGGTCGAAATCCCTGACCGGGTGGTATTTCTTGCTGGCGAAGGCGAAGCTCCACAGGCCGCTGGGGTAGGTCGGGATAAACGCCTGGTACATCTCGACGATGGGAAAAACCGAGCGCAGGTTGCCATACATGTTTTTCTGAATTTCGGCGTGATAGAAGGGCGATTCGCTTTGCGCCACCATGATGCCGTCATCCTTGAGGGCGGCAGACACCGTGCGGTAGAAATCTTCCTCGAACAGTCCCTCGGCCGGGCCGATGGGGTCGGTGGAATCGACCAGGATGATGTCGAACTCGCCCTGATGCGCCTTGATGTAGGCGATGCCGTCATCGACATGGAGTTTGACGCGGGGGTTGCTGCCGTCGATTTCGCAGGACATGGACGGCAGCAGCTCGATCGCCTGGTCGATCACCAGCCCGTCGATTTCGCACAGAACGGCCAACTCGACGTTTTTGTGCTTCATGATTTCGCGGATGGTGCCGCCGTCGCCGCCGCCGATCACCAGCACCTTCTTCGGGTCGGGGTGCGTGAACAGGGCCGGGTGGGTGATCATATCGTGGTAGACGAACTCGTCGCGTTCGGTGACCATCACCAGGCCGTCGAGCAGCATCATGCGCCCGTATTCGAGGGTCTCCAGGATGTCGAGCTGCTGAAAATCGCTCTTGCCGGAAAAAAGGGTGCGGCTCACCTTCATGGTGATGCCGACGTTTTCACTGTGTTTTTCGGTGTACCACATATCCATGGTCGAATCCTTGCCTAAGCTGGTTTTATTTTATTTGTCCGCCAACTTTATCAAGGCGGCAAAGTGTTTGCAATCTCACAGCCGGCCTGGCGGTCGGCCGCAGTCCGAATGCCGGGGGGAACCCGAATTTAATACGCCGCTGACGGGCGCCTGTCAACCTGAATCGGACCGCAGAACGGCACTTGCCCGAGAGGACCTTGAATGTGCCGCTTGACTTGCACTCTCGCCTCAGTTTCAATGATGATGCGTGATGCGTGATGCGTGATGCGTGATGCGTGATGCGTGATGCGTGATGCGTGATGTGTGATGTGTGATGTGTGATGTGTGATGTGTGATGTGTGATGTGTGAGGCGTGAGGCGTGAGGCGTGAGGCGTGAGGCGTGAGGCGTGAGGCGTGAGGCGTTTTTGAAAGTAATCACGAACAAGTATATAGAGATGAAAG
>JAXHUR010000082.1:0-13009 GCA_034189505.1 Thermodesulfobacteriota bacterium
CCTGTGCATGGCCAGCGCGGTGGGCGGTTATGTGACCACCATGGGCTCGGATGAACCGGCGGGCAGCTACGCCGATATCGAGAACGCCAAATGCCTCTTTATCGTCGGCTCCAACACCTCCGAGGCGCACCCGATCCTGTTCCGCCGCATTATGCGCCACAAATTGAACCACCCGGAGGTAAAGATCATCATCTGTGAGCCGCGCAAGACCAACACCGCCAAGATCGCCGACCTGTGGCTGCCGGTCGACCCCGGCACCGACCTGGCGGTGTTCCACAGTATGGCGCGCGAAATCATCAGAAACAACTGGGTGGATCGCCAGTTCATCGAGGAAAACACCCGCGTCACCGACGGCAAGGAGGTCTACGACTTCGAAAAGTACGCCGCCCACGTGGAGCAGTTCGACCCGGAGACGGTGGAGAAAGTCACCCGCTGCCCAGCGGCCAACATCCGCAAGGCGGCGGAGTGGTTTGCCAACAGCGGCGCGACCCTGTCGCTGTGGTGCATGGGGCTCAACCAGCGCACCCGCGGCGTGTGGGCCAACAACCTGATCCACAACCTGCACCTGATCACCGGCCAGATCGGCTTCGCCGGCGCCGACTCCTTCTCGCTGACGGGGCAGCCCAATGCCTGCGGCGGCGTGCGCGAGACCGGCGCCCTGTCGCACCTGCTGCCGGGCACCAAGCCGGTGGCCGATCCCATGTGGCGCTCCCATTGCGAAAAACAGTGGGGCCTGCCGGAAGGCACCATCGATCCAAAGCCCGGCTTCCATACGGTGAAGATGTTCGAGAACCTCGGCGGGGAAAACGATGCCGACAAACCGATCAAGGCGGCGCTGATCTGCACCACCAACCCGGCCCAGTCGCTGCCCAACCTGAATAAGTACATCCCGGGGATGCGCGATTCGTTCCTGGTGGTGCTTGATATCTTCCCGACCCGCACTACTCAGTTGGCGGATGTTATCCTGCCGGCGGCGTTCGTCTATGAAAAAGGCGGGGTGTTCGGCTGCTCGGAGCGCAGAAGCCAGCTGACCGAGAAATGCGTCGAGCCGCCCGGCGAGGCGAAGGCCGATATCTGGATCGCCGCCCAGATCGCTAAACGCATGGGGCTGGAGAAAGTCATCCCCTGGAATATGGACGATTCCATGAAGGCCAGCGAGATGGCCTGGCATGACTACATTTCGGTGACCAGAGACACCGACCACAGCATGTGGGGCGTCACCTACGAGCGGCTGAAGAAGAGCGAAGCCGGCCTGCAGTGGCCCTGCCCCACGGAGGATCACCCCGGCACCTACAAGCGCTATGTGCGCGGCATGGATCCCATGTTCGAGCACCAGGGTTTCCTGCAAATGTTTGACAAGAAGATTCCCAGGGACCGCAAGATCGTCTTCTACATGGACCACCGCAACGAGGGAAAAGCCAACATCTTCCTGCGCCCGTACAAGGGGGCGGAGGAGCAGCCGGATGCCGATTATCCCTTCTTCTTCACCACCGGCCGCGTCATCGAGCAGTGGCATACCGGCACCATGACTATGCGTGTGCCGGAGATCGCCCGCGCGCATCCCAACGGCTACGTGGAGATTCATCCGGACGATGCGAAAAAATTCAAGATCTCCAGCGGAGACATGGTGGAGGTGGAGAGCCGCCGCGGGCGCTGCGAGTTCCCCGCGGTGATCACCAGCGCCTCGCTGCCGGGCATCCTGTTCGTGCCGATGCACGACCAGAAGTACGAGCGGATGGTCAATTTCGTTTGCAACGACGCGGTGGACCCGGGCTCTTTCGAGCCTGAGTACAAGGTGGCGGCAGTGCGCATCAAGCGCTTGTCGGGGCCGAAGGATGTGGCGGATAAATTCGTGATCTCCGACGTCAATGCGGATTTCGAAAGCGCCTGAGAGCGGAAAGCCCCGTTCGCATCCGGAGGACGGGGCTTTTTCCTAAACCCTGTCCGCGCCTGGAGTGAAATAATGATTATTGCCGGCAGTCTGATTACCATTGAAGAGAACAGCCACGGCGAGGCCCTCGAAGCCTTGCAGGCCTATCCTGAGGTGGAATTCTATACCGCCTCCGAGGACGGCCGCAGCCTGGTGGTGGTCATCACCACCGAAAACGACCATACTCTCGACGATCTCTGTCAGCAGATCAAAACCCACCCCCAGGTGCTCGATATCTCCCATCACTACTTTCACTTCGAGGAAGAAGTGGAGGAGATCCGCGCCACCGGCAAGAAGCCGGACCTGAGCGGATTCGGCAAACGACGCAGGGTCGGGAGCACCGATGCATGAGCTTCTGGGAGGACCTGCGCATCCGCCTCAGCCAGAACCCTTTCAAGGGCTTCTTCAAACTCAACCGCCTGCGTCCGCCGGGCGCGGTGGCGGAAGAGAGGTTCATGGAGCTGTGCATTCGCTGTGGCCGCTGTATCGAGGTCTGTCCCTATAATTGCATCAAGCGGGCGGATCTTTACGAAAAGCTGCAGATCGGCACACCCTACATCTTCGCCGACGAACGGGCCTGCTACCTGTGCATGAAATGCCCGGAGGTCTGCCCCACCGGCGCTCTTAACCCAACCTTGGAAGATCCGAAAAAGGTCGCCATCGGCAAGGCGGTGATCGACCAGCAGATCTGCCTTAATTATATCTATGTCAAAGAAGAGGAAACGGGAAAAGTCAGCGGCACCGCCACCATCTGCAGCACCTGCTACAACGTCTGCCCCTATACCGATGAAGCGATCGTGATGGAGAAGTTTATGCTGCCGGTGATTACCGAGAAGTGCGTGGGGTGCGGCATCTGCGTAGAGAAGTGTCCGACCCATCCAAAGCGGGCGGTAAATATCGTCCCGTCCGGCATGAGCGACGAGAAGAGCGCCGGCTTCTACTACCAGCGTTCAAAGGTCATTCACTCCCGCTCGATGGTTAACGGCGACCCGCTGACGGGCGAAAAGCTGATCGAGAAGAAGGGTGCCATCTCCACTTTCGGGAAAAAGCCTGAATTTGAAAGCGATTTCGAGCCTCGGGACGACATCGAGGGATGGGAGTAGCCCGTGAAGCGCATTCAGCCACTACGCCGCACCGCTCAACTGCTGACCCTGGCGGCGATCTTCATTATCCCCCTGCTCAACGTCTTCGAGATCACGTTTATCAAGGGAACCTTCTACTCAATGGATATCGGCGATGTGGCGCTGGCCGACCCGCTGGCGATCTTTCAGGCCTTTCTGACGTCGCGCAGCTTCAACCTGTTCATGCTGACCTCGGTGGTCATCCCGCTGTTCATCGTCATTATTTTCGGCCGCATCTGGTGCAGCTGGTTCTGCCCCTATTACCTGCTGACCGAGATGGTGGAAAAGGTCCGCGGTCGGCTGGGGCTTAAATCAAACGCCCCTGCCTGGCAGGAAGGCAGTTCCTCCCGCCAGAACATGACCCGCTTCACGGTGCTGGGCGCCGGCCTTCTGCTGGTGGGAATCGCCGGCATCCCCATCCTCAACCTGATCTCGGCCCCCGGTGTCATTTCATCCCAGGCCCTGGTGCTGGTCAAATTCCACGATCTGACCTTCGAGATCGCCTTCATCCTCGCCATTCTGGTCCTGGAATTCTTCTTCTTCAAATACTGGTGCCGCCTGATCTGCCCGACCGGCAGCTTCCTCTCCCTGCTGCAGGGCAGGCGGGGGGTCAGGGTCACCAAGGTCGAAGCGGATTGCAGCCACTGTCGGACCTGCATTGAGAGCTGCCCCATGCGGATCGATCCAATGACAGAGGGCGACAACCCCATGTGCCACAACTGCGGGCTGTGCGTGGACAAATGCCCGGACAACCGCAGGCGCCCGACCCTTAAATTTCGCTTTCGGTAGTCCCCTCTTCCAGATCCTTGTCCTCATCCTCGCTGTTTTGTTTCTCCGCATTATGTTCGCGGGCGATGAGCATATAGATCGACGGAATGACGAACAGGGTGAACAGGGTGCCGATCAGCATGCCGCCCACCACCACCAGGCCGATGGAGTTGCGCGCGGCGGCGCCGGCGCCGCTGACCAGAACCAGCGGGATGAAGCCCGCGACCGTTGATGAGCTGGTCATCAGGATGGCGCGCAGGCGGGTCATGGAGGCTTCCTGGATCGCATCGAGCTTGGAGCGCCCGGCGAGCTGCAGCTTGTTGGCGAATTCCACCACCAGGATGCCGTTTTTGGCGACCAGCCCCACCAGCGTCACCAGCCCCACCTGCGAGTAGATGTTGAGGGTTGTGGTCCAGCCGTCGGTCCAGAACGGCACGCGCGGATCGGGCATCTTGAGGAAGATGAATACCAACGCGCCGAACATGGCGGTGGGCACCGATCCCGCCAGGATGACCAAGGGGTCGCGGAAGCTGTTGAACTGCGCCGCCAGGGTCAGAAAGATCAGGGCAATGGCCAGGGCGAAAGTGAGCAGGAACTGCTGGCCCTCCTTGCGCAGCTGACGCGATTCACCGGTGTAATCGATCACGTAGCCGTCGGGAAGCAGATTTGCCGCTTCCTGTTCGAGAAAAGTCAGTGCTTCATCAAGAGGGCGCAGAGGCGTGCCGCTGAGTTTGACCGCATTGAGCTGGCGGAAGCGGTTGAGCGAGCGCGGCACCACCGACTCCTCCAGGGTCGCCACCGTGGACAGGGGCACCAGTGAATTTTCAGGGCCGGTGATATAGATCTGCCGCAGCTGTTCCGGATTGAGTCGGTCCACCCGCTGAATCTGGGGAATGACCTTGTAGCTGCGGCCGGCGATATCGAAACGGTTGACATAGTTGCCGCCAACCATCGCTCCGATATCTGCACCGACCGTGCGTAGATCAAGTCCCAGATCGGCGACCATGTCCCGGTCGAGAATCACTTCGGATTGCGGCTGGTCGATTTTGACATCGATCAGCGGTGGGAAGGCGAACATTCCGCTCTCAATCGCCTTTTGCCGCAGTTGGTTGGCAAATTCAAGAACTTCGTCCGTTTCGGCGGTGGAGGCGATAATAAATTCCACTGGGAACTGTCCGCCGCCCGGCAAGGCAGGCGGCAGCACCGCAAAGACCCGGATGCCCGGGACCTTCTGCAGTTTTCCCTGAACCTCAGGCAGAATCTGGTAAATGCTGCGCTCGCGCAGCTCCCAGGGTTTGGTGACCATGCCGGCAAAGCCGCCGCCGGGGCTGGTCACCTGAAAGGTGAAACGGGTTTCCGGCACGCTCATATAGGCATCATTGACAGCCTTGGTGAAGGTGGCGGTCTGGTTGAGAGTCGCGTTGGCGGCGGCATCGATAATGCCGAAAATGACTCCCTGGTCTTCCGTCGGCGCCAATTCAGTGGCCGACATCGTGTACATGGGAACACAGACTGCCGCGGTTATGATCCAGACCAGGTAAACAGCCGGGCGCGCCCTTAAAGTTCCCGCCAGAAGCCGCCCGTAGAAATCGCGCAATCGGTCGAAATCGCGAGAAATGCGGCCAGCCAGCCCTTTCTGCCCGGCTCCAGGCTTGAGCAGCTTGCTGGACATCACGGGTGAGATGGTCAGCGCCACCAGGGTCGAGACGACAATGGCCCCGATGAGGGTAAAGGCGAATTCGCGGAAAAGAGAACCGGTCAGCCCGCCCTGCAGCCCGACCGGGGTGTAGACGGCCACCAGCACCAGCGAGGTGGCGACAACCGGCAACACCAGCTCCCGCGCCCCCCTGATCGCCGCAATGAAAGGCTTTTCGCCCTCGCGCATGTGGCGCTCGATGTTCTCCACCATGACGATGGCATCGTCAACCACCAGGCCGACGGAGAGCACGATCGCCAGCAGCGTCAGCAGGTTGATGGTGAACCCGAAGACCTGCATGATGAACACCGCCCCGATCAGCGCCAGAGGAATAGCCAGCATCGGCACCAGTGCCGTGCGAAACGCCCCCAGGAACATGAAGATCACCACCACAACGATGATCAGCGTCTGGCCCAGGGTCTTGATGACCTCGTTGATGGCGTTTTCGATATATTCGGTGGAGTCATAGGCAATCTGCGCATCAAGGTCTGTGGGCAGCGCCTCCCGGATATCGCTCATTTCCGAGCGCACCCGTTCGATGACATCGAGAGGATTGGCGTTGGGCAGCGGCCATATACCGATGAATACGGCGGTCTGGCCGGTAAAACGCACCTCGGAATCATAGTCCTCTGCGCCGAGGGAAATACGGGCGATATCTTCGAGCCGCACCAGAGTGCCTTCATGCTCCATCACCACCAACTGCCTGAATTCACCCACCGAATTAAGATTGGTGTTGGCGCTTAAGTTGACCTGAATGAGCGATCCCTTGGTTTTGCCCAGGGCGGAGAGAAAATTATTGGCCGCCAGCGCCTGGCGCACCTGAGTGGGGCTGATATTGTAGGCGGCCATGCGGTCGGGCTGCAGCCAGATGCGCATGGCGAAGGTCCGCGCCCCTAGAATGTCCGCGCGCTGAATGCCGTCGAGAGAAGACAGGCGCGGCTGCACCACCCGCACCAGGTAATCGGTGATCTCGTTCTGCCGCAGCACACCGGAGGTAAAGCTGAGATAAGCCGTTGCGAACTCGCTGTCGGCGGACTCGATATCGATCACCGGAACTTCCGATTCAGGTGGCAGATCGGCACGCACCTGGTCGACCTTGGAGCTGATCTCGGCGAGCGCCCTGGTGGCATCGTAGTTGAGCTTGAGGCGCGCGCGGATGGTGGAGACGCCCAGTGAACTCTGGGATTCAAGGTAATCGATGCCGTCGGCGGCAGAGATGACCCGTTCCAGCGGCGTGGTGATGAAACCGCGCACCAGCTCGGCGCTGGCGCCGACATAGACGGTGGTCACGGTGATACTGGCGTGTTCGCTGGTGGGATACTGCCGTACATTCAGGGTGCGGACCGCCTGCAGGCCGGCGATCAGGATCAGCAGCCCGATGACGGTGGCCAGAACGGGTCGGCGGATGAAAATATCAGTAAAATTCATGGCCGGCCATTCCTACCCTTCATCCGGTGTCGGATTTTCTTTGAATTCCGGAGAAAGTTCGTTGTCGACTATAACCGGCTCCCCGTTGCGCAGCTTGAAGACTCCGGTGCTGACAACGGATTGCCCTTCTTCCACACCGTCAAGCACCGAAACAAAGTCGCCCCGGGCTTCGCCCAGGCGCACGAACTGCTGCCGCGCCACCTGCCCGTCCCCGTCTTCGCGTTCGTCAATCACATACACGGAATTTCCGTAGGGAGCATAGAGCACGGCAGAGGCGGGGATGACCAGCACACCCTTCTTCTGCGGCAGCACCACTTCAACCCGCGCGTACATGCCAGGGCGCAGAGTCTTTTCGAGATTGCTGACGGTGGCCTGTACATTGACATTGCGCGTCACAGGATCGACATCGGGATTGATGGTGGTGATCCGCCCGGTCAGGCTCTGCCCCTCTTCGCCGTCGGTCTTGATTCGCACTTCGTCACCCTCGCCAATCATGGAAAGTTTCTGCTGCGGGAGAGAAAAGTTGACGAAAACCGGATCGAGAGTTTGAAGCGAAACCACCGGATGCGCGTCCCCGAGGCTCTGCCCCAGATTGACCAGGCGCACCCCCAGAGAGCCGGCAAAAGGAGCCCGGATCGTTTTCTTCTCAATCATGGCTTTGATATCGGCCACCTGGGAACGCGCCTGCCGGTAAGCAGCATCCGCATCATCATATTCCGCCTGGGAAACGACATTCTGCTGCAGAAGGGATTTCATCCGCTCGTAGTGCAGACGGGCCCGCTCGGCCTCGGCCTCCGCCCCCGGAAGCCGCGCTCGCTCCGATGAAGTATCCTGACGGATCAACATCTGCTCCTGCCGGACCTGGGTGCCCGGCTCAAAGGCAATCTCCACCACCTTGCCGGGCAGCTCAGTGGAGACCATGACCCCTTGTACCGCCTCCAGGGAACCCACTGCGGAAATGCGCTCTCCCCAGGACCTGCGAGCAACCTCAAAAGAAGTCACCGCGGTGGGCCTCGGATCTCCCTGCTGCTCGGAAGCCTCGGTCATGCGTACAATCTGGATGGTCTTGATTCCCGCCAGGGCCCCCACCACGACAATGATTCCGACAATAGCCATCAGGATTTTTCCGACCATCGTTTTTGATCCTCAGCCCAAAACAAAAAAGCGGTAAAAAGGGCGCCCAGGGCGCCCGATTTTTTCAGTGTGATGCCGGGCTACTCGATCCCGACAAAAAGCTTGATGTACTGCAATCTTTCATGTCCCCGTGGATTGGAGCTGCGCGCCTGGCTCAGGCGGCCGCGAAAATCGTCGAGACGTTCAAATTCGTGGCGTGCCATCCAGTCCCGGATCTCTTCGAGAATTTTACCGATCTGCTCGTTGCCGTTCTGGTACAGGGTCGAGCAGAGCTGCACTACCTGCGCGCCGGCCAGCAATTGCTTGATGACGTCACGGCCGGTGTGGACGCCGGTAGTCGCGGCGAGATCGCAGTTGATTTTCCCGGCAAGCATCGAAATCCAGCGCAGGGAGGTATGAATCTCGGCGGAGGTACTGTAGGGATTGCCGGCCACCAGCTTCATCTTCTCGATATCGATATCGAGCTGATAGAAGCGGTTGAACAGCACCAGGGCATCAGCGCCGCGCCACACGATTTTTCCGCTGTTCTTGCCGGGCCCGCACCAGCCGACGGTAAAACCAGGGCCCTCGGCCCTATCCCGACACAGCTTTTCGGCAAAGTTGGCAAACGAGGAGAAGTAGGGGCCGACCTTCATCGCCACCGGGATCTCCACCCGGGAGTTGACATCGTGCAGGATGCGGAAATAGCGCTGTTCGATGGCGGTCCCTTCCTGGTCGGTCTCGTTGGGCATCAGGCCGACATTAAGCTCGATGGCCGAGGCCCCGGAAGCCTCCAGCTTTCGCGCATAATCGGCCCACCGCTCCGTGGTAAAGCAGTTAAGGCTGGCGATCACCGGGATATCCACCGCCTTGCGGCTGTCTTCAACCAGTTTCAGGTATTCGCGCGGACCCAGCTCCATCCCGTAGCCCTGCAGATACTGCGAGGCCTCATAGTGGGAGGCGTACTCGGCATACTGGCTGAGCTGCCCGGTTTCGTGGGAAATCTGCTCTTCAAACAGGGATTTCAAAACGACTGCACCCGCGCCGGCGTCGGCGCAGCGCTTGACCCCCTCGACCGATCCGCTGAGGCTGCTGCTGGCAACGACCAGCGGGTTGGGCAGCGACAACCCCATATACGTCGTGGACAGATCACTCATTCCACTCTCCATTTATTTCTGATTGATTGTCTTTATGTGTCTTCTCTATGTGTCTTTGTGTCAGAACCATTGGGGATTGTAGCACAACAGAGCGGTCGAAGGGCAATGCCAGCCCGGATGATTCATGAAGCCTCCGGGCTACAGCAGGCTCAGCCTCAGCTTGTGGGCCAGCTCCCGCGCAGGCGCAAAATCGGGGTCCAGCTGCAGAACTCTGTCACAATCCGCCAGAGCGCGCGCCGGCATCCCCATTTCATGAAAAGTCCGGGCGCGGGCCCAATACCCCTCAGGACGGGCGGGCTCCAGGCGTACTGCCGCATCATAATCTTCAAGAGCCTGGTCGAAGGAGAGCAGCACACGGCGGGTCAGGCCCCGGTTCAGATAGACCCGCGCATTGTCACGCTCATAAGTGAGAGCCTGATCAAAATCCTGCAGTGCCTGCTGATATTGGCCAAGGACGAAGCGCGCCATCCCCCGATGGTTATGCACCAGCGCCCGGATCCTGGGTTCAAGCTCCATGTCCAGCACCGTGCAGTAGAGCTCATCCGCCTTGCTCAATTCGCCGCGGCTGTGGGCGTCAAGGGCGGCCAGCATCGCTTTTTCCACCGCCCCGCCGGCCGCGCCGACAACAACCGCCAGCGGCATTTCATCATGGGGCTCGCGCCAATCCGCTTCAGCATCCTGCGGCTCCATTTCGTCCACGAGGTGCGAGGTTCCGCTCAAAGTGGTGCGCCTCTGCTGGTCGCGCTTGCGGATCTCTTTCTGGAAATCGCGAATTTCCTGAAACATCAGGTCGGACATGGTCAGAATTGCATTGAGAGCGGCGAGCTTGCGCTTCACCGATTCTTTCGGCAAGGGGATGTTCGACTTATAGACCAGTTCATGCTCCACCTCGGCCCAGGCGTCCTGCAGAATGGTCCGCAGCTGCAGTTCCACGACGTTGGCGACACCAGGCAGATCGAACCGAATCTGAGCGGAGTCGAGACGGATCAGCAGATGCACAGAATCATAGCCGAACTCTCGAAAAGAGTGCTGCTGCCCTTTGTGTTCGACCTCGATGACATCGAAATGTTCAAGCAGAATTTTTTCGATCGCCTCGGTATCTTCGAGAAACGGGCAGATAATGCGCACCCCCAAAAGATCGCAGATCAGCGGCGGGGTCTGGTCGCGGCTCTTTTTGCTGAGGCGGGAGAGCTTCTCGAAATAGTTGGCAAAGCGCTTGACGCGGTACTTGACGGTCGGGGTATAGCCGTGCTTCTCCAGCAGGGCGCGCAGGCTGTGGTGCAAATCCAGCAGCGCCTCCTCCCACTTCGACCGCTGCGCCTCGTACAGGGCCTGCGCCCGGGCACGGTCGAAGAGGCCTTCATGCCGCCCGTCCAATCAGCCCTCCTCCCGCAGACGCCTGACGGCCTCGATCAACCCGTTGGTGGAACAGTCGTGATTGTGGGCTTTCTCCCTGCCGGCAAGTTCAGGCAGAATCGTTTTGGCCAACTGCTTGCCCAGCTCCACCCCCCACTGGTCGAAACTGTTGATCCGCCAGATCGTACCCTGCACGAAGATCTTGTGCTCATACAGGGCGATCAGGGAGCCCAGGGTGCGCGGCGTGAGGCGGCGATAAAGGATGGCATTGGTGGGGCGGTTGCCGGGAAACACCTTGTGGGGCAGAAGACGCAGCAGCGCCTCTTCGGGCATCCCCTGAGCCTGTAGCTCCGCTCGTGCTTCGTCTTCCGTGCGCCCCTTCATCAGCGCCTCGGTCTGGGCGAGAAAATTGGACAGCAGAATCGGGTGATGCTCCCCGATGGGGTTGAGGGAGTGAGCGCCGGCCAGAAAATCACAGGGCACAAGGCGGGTTCCCTGGTGAATCAGCTGGTAGAAGGCATGCTGGCCGTTGGTGCCCGGCTCCCCCCAGATAATGGGACCGGTCGGATAATCGACCGTTTCGCCATCCAGGGTAATGCGCTTGCCGTTGCTCTCCATATCGGCCTGCTGCAGGTAGGCGGGGAAGCGGTGCAGATACTGCTCATAGGGGAGGACGGCATGGCTTTCGGCGCCGAAGAAGTCAGTGTACCAGATGCCCAGCAATCCCATAATCACCGGAATGTTCCGGGCAAAGGGCGCGGTGCGGAAATGCTCATCCACCGAAAAGGCGCCGTCGAGCAGCTCCTCGAAGCGCTCGAAGCCGACGCTGACGGCGATAGAGAGCCCGATCGCCGACCACAGCGAGTAGCGGCCGCCGACCCAGTCCCAGAATTCGAACATGTTCTGCGGGTCGATGCCGAATTCGGCCACCTTGTCGGCATTGGTGGACAGAGCCACGAAATGACGCGCCACCGCCTCGGCGTCCCCCAGCCCTCCGAGCAGCCAGTTGCGCGCTGAATAGGCGTTGGTCAGCGTCTCCTGCGTGGTGAAGGTTTTGGACGCGATAATGAACAGGGTGGTTTCAGGGTCGACCCGCTTGAGGGTTTCGCCCAGATGGGTGCCGTCGACATTGGAGACGAAGTGGATGCCGAGATCGGCTTTGGCGTAATGCCTGAGCGCTTCGCACACCATCAGCGGGCCGAGGTCGGAGCCGCCGATACCGATATTGACCACATCCCTTATGGGTTTGCCGGTATAGCCCTTCCAGTTTCCGCTGCGCACCTGTTCGCTGAAGCGGCGCATCTTGTTGAGAACACGACGGACTTCCGGCATGACATCGCGGCCGTCAACCTGGATCGGCCGCTCGGAGCGGTTGCGCAGCGCGACATGCAGAACCGCCCGATCTTCGGTAAAATTGATCCGCTCCCCGGCGAACATGGCGTCGATGCGCTGCCGCAGGCCGGCCTCATCAGCCAGTTGAAGCAGCAACTCCAGGGTCTGATCGGTGATGCGGTTTTTGGAAAAATCGAAGAGAATGTCGTCCAGATGAAGGGAAAAACGTTCAAACCGCCCCTGGTCATGGGCAAAAAAATCGCGCATATGCAGGTCGCACACTTCGCGGTAATGATTCCGCAGGGCTTTCCAGGCGGCAAAGGCAGTCGGACGCGGCATAAAAAACCTCCTCCTCAGGGGTAGAGCGAATCTGAATCAATAAAATCAACATTTTAACACAGATGCAAGGAAATCCCACCCGAGAGAAAGCGATCACGGCTCTCCCGGGCCGGATTCCACCTGCTGCAGGCTCCCTGCGCTGAAGCGCAGAACTTTCCTGCCCCCATGTTTGCTCAGGAATCGGGTCAGGCCATCATCTCCCTTGACCGGCACAAGCTCATGTCCCATGGGCCCCAGGACTTCACTACCGACGACAAAATAAACATCCTGTGCCGAGAGGCGCTCCATCGTAAAATATTCGGTCACATAAAGACCCACCAGTTTTTTGCGGCTGTCTTGCGGCCGATACCTGGACAGATTGAAATAATACGCGAACATATCCTTGGGGCCGTCAAAAAAAACAAGGGCTCCGTCGGAGAATTCAGCGGCGGCGACCCAGTTGGGATAGGTGGCGACATACATGCCGCAGACGGCACAGCGATCATCCGCGGCAGGGGTCAGGCGATCCGTTTCATGCCCCCAGCAGGTAGCCGTCATCAGCAATATCAGCAGCACGAATCGAAATTTTCCAGGCATGACGATATCTTCTTTTAACCCGGGTTATTCATGAAGCTTTGTCGCGAAACCGGCAAGTGTCTGTCAGATCAGGCCTGGCACAGGGAGTTGCCCTGCAGACGTACTCACAGTACGTCGAAGCGCAAAGAGCGAGCACGGCTTGAGATGGCGGGCAATTGGCGGTTGCAGCAGAAGTTTTCATGAATAATCCGGG
>JAXHUR010000083.1:0-12843 GCA_034189505.1 Thermodesulfobacteriota bacterium
GTTTTTTTCAGAGAATCAAGCATGTTACGCAAAAACTCACCTTTCGGGACCCCCTCAGTGAAGATCCCGGATGTATATAAAATTCATTCACCGCGCTACCAACCTGCCCTCTCAGAGATAATCAAAAAATTAAATTTTATAATATGATTTCAACACCTTAAGAATCATTGCCCATCTTTTCTCAATTTTGGCATGCTCGATGCTAATATAGAAAGTCAAACACAACACAATTTCATCATAGCCAAGGAGGACATTATGAAAACTCTGCATCTGACCATCGCCGCACTGCTCGCACCTGCCGCACAAGCTTTTGCCGCTTCCGGCGCCACCGAGGGTTCGGGACTTTTGACCTGGCTCTTCCTCGGGTTCTTCGCCCTGATTATCGTGGCACAGTTCGTCCCCGGTCTGCTGGTTATCGGCTCAGTCATCAAGGGTCTGGCTTCTTCCAGCCCCGCAGCGAAAAACGTGCCGCACTGACAACTTGAAAAGAATCATTCAAAGAACAGGCGCGTGAGGATTGAGACTCTTCACTCCTCACGCCCGAACCCTTACGAACCATACACAAGGAGGACACTATGAAAGCCAGAGCATTTGCCGCCATCGCCATGTTGATCAGTTTCGCCTCACCTGCATTTGCCGCCGGACGCGAAGACCACAGCGGCCTGGTCGTTTGGGTATTTCTCGGCTTCTGCGGCCTGATCGTTGTCGCACAACTTGTTCCTGCCGTTCTGATGATGCTCGGTTTGGTCAAAGGCGTTGCTCAGGGCAGCAAGCAGCCTGTGGAGCAGAAAGTTCGCAACAACTGACTCCGGCAGATCATTGCGGAGACGCTCACAAAACTTTATTTCATCAGGGCCGGGTTGCAAAACCCGGCCTTTTCTGTCCATAATCCATAGTTGAATCATTGGAGGAGATGAAACCGTAACGGCAGCCTCCAGGCTACCGTTTTTACTATTGTGGAGATCTTTCTTGGCCGCTTTCTACCTCAGCATCGCCATCATTGCCGAAGTCATTGCCACCAGTGCTCTGAAGTCCTCTGAGTCCTTCACACGGCTCGGCCCCAGCCTGATCGTCATCACAGGGTACAGCGCCGCCTTCTACTTCCTGGCGATCGCCCTGCGAACCATCCCCATCGGCATCGCCTATGCCATCTGGGCCGGTGCCGGAATCACCATCATTACGGTGGTCGGCGCACTGGCTTTCAAACAGATCCCGGATTTGGCGGCCATTATCGGCATCACCCTGATTGTCGCGGGAGTCATCGTCATCAACGTCTTTTCCAGGACAACACCCCATTAAATGGAGAGCTTCGCGTGAACAGACCCAGGCTCAATCTTCTAACGACACTGATCATGGCCGGGATCCTGACCACTGGCGTGGTTGTGGCTCTGCTGCCCAGCCTGCTCACCCGGCAGGCACCTTCACGGTTGGCCCATGTCACCATCGAAGACCTGGATTTGAGCAGCTTAGATTCTGTCCAGGAGAAAAAGCGTCGGTTTTTCTCCTTTCTCGGGCCGATTGTTGTGAAGGAGAACGACCGCATCCGCGCCCAGCGCGCACGGCTGATCCAGGCATTGGAAACCGGCGACGAAAATGTGCTGAAGCAGCTGCGCGATGAGTACGGCCTGCCGGCGGAAGCATCCGCTGAACAGTTACTGAAGCGAATCGACGTCGTGCCGCTGGAACTGGTCCTGGCCCAGGCGGCCAACGAATCGATGTGGGGGACTTCACGTTTCGCAAAGGAGGGCAACAACCTGTTCGGACAATGGTGCTTTACGCCGGGCTGCGGCATGGTTCCCCAGCAGCGGGAAGCAGGCCGCAGCCATGAGGTTGCCGTCTTCGACAGCATCAACGCTGCTGTTGCCGCCTATCTCAAAAACATCAATACTCACCGGGCCTATCGCAAACTGCGTACCCTGCGTGCCCAGGCCCGCCAACGAAACGAACAGCCGGACCCTCTCGTCCTGGCACAGGGGCTGAGTGCCTACTCGGAGCGTGGCGAAGAGTATGTCGCCGAGGTGCAGAGCATGATTCGCAGCAACCGCGAACTGATCACCCCCGAGCGCTATCGGGAAACCCTGGCATCAGGAAATATCTGACGCTCGGCGAGGATAGCCCCGACTTTGAATTTTCGTTTTTCACCAGACGTCTACAAACGGGGGTAAGAAAGGCGGTTGCCTCATGTTTAAGTCCGAGCGATAATGGCGCGGAAAATTGGGGGATCAAGCTGCCGCGGCATTAAAATTTCCACGACTGGAGGGGACACCATCGTGAACGCGTATTTTCAGACAGCACTGGTCACGGCCTGCTTGTGCCTGACTTTGATGTTCGTGCCATGCAAGGCCCCGTGCACGGATTACGAATTCGTCACCGAAATGGCAACCAGCTATCTGCAGACACAGAATTTCAGCGGCATTTCTTCCCTTTACCTGCTGCCTGAGCATTTTTCGAGCCAGCAGAAACGGGAAGAAAAAAATGTCATCAGCAATGCCCTGCAGTTTCTGATGGGGGAATTCGGTCCAATAAAATCCATGGACCTCAACCAGGACGACATCCTCTGGTTTGAGTTCATGGTTACAGTAGGCGACATGACTTTTCTGGAAAGTCGCAACGATTATTTTCAGCGGGTTTTCAGTGCGGATTTCGAAACGGTGGGGGATGGCTTTGTCATCCTGCAGATATTCAAGGATACAGAACAGCCGCGCCTGCGCGGTGTGGGCCTTGCCCTGCCGGCAACTCCCGACAACGCCATCGTCGTGCAGCAGATCGCCGAAAAACTCTCTCAACCGAATTAGTGCCCGGGGCACACCCTCAAGGATTCCCAATGAGCGACATTCTCATCATTGATGACGATCCGGGATTCGTCAACTTTCTCAAGAACCATGTCAATCAGAGTTTTCCGGGGCTGAACGTCGCCACCTGCCTCGACCCCGTCTGCGGTCTGTCGCAGATCAATCCCGACCTGAAGCTGCTGCTGCTCGACCTGGAGATGCCCACCATCGATGGAGAAAAAGTTCTGAGCTATGCGGTCGCCAAGGGCGTGAGCAAGAGCCGGATCATCATCCTGTCCGGGCGCGATGCGGGCTATCTGCACCGCCGCTTTCCCATGGGAAGCTGCCTGGCGGTGCTGAACAAACATGAGGTACGGCAGAAAGCCGTTCTCAACATGGTGCTCGGTGCTCTGCAGGAAAAATACGGCAACCGCGAGCAGGTCTTTTAGCGGAAGACTATCTTCGTCAGACACGAGCCACAGACAAGCCCGTCCGGTGCCACTCAAATACACTGCTATCCGCTCACGTCAAAGGGGTGGCCGCTCCTCTCCCGCCCTGTTACTAGCGCAGGCCATCATAGACGCGCAGCCAGTTGCCACCCAGAATGTCCCCTGTCGCTTCGGCAGGATATCCAAGCGCCGCCAGGGAGTTCGCCAGCTTCGGCCAGCAGCTGTGATCCTCTAATCCATGGCAGGCCCCCTCAAACCCACCATAATCAGACCCCAGCGCAACCGCCTTCGGACCAAATCTCTGCACCAGCCAATCGACCTGCACAACCATATCCTCAAAGGAAGCCGCACCGCCGGTCAGCATTTCAGGTGCCGGGCTCAAGCCGACAATGCCGCCAGCCGAGACCAGGACCCGCAGCTGCTCCTCGTCCAAATTGCGCGCTCGGTCACAGAACCGGCGCAGGCCGGTATGAGAGCTGAACACCTGTCCATCGTACAGATCCAGAGCCTGATAGAAAGCGGGGGGAGACAGGTGGGCGAGATCGAGGCACCATCCCCGGGCTGCCATCTTTTTAACGACTGAACGGCCCAATTCCGTCACCCCCTGAGGGGCGGAGACCGCATTGCCGTCGGCGAGACGGTTGGACCCCGCGTGGGTCAGTCCCGCCACGCGCAATCCCCAGTCCTCGATCATCTCCCAATCGGCTTCAAGCAGAGCGTCGCTGTTCTCCAGCAGAAAAGCAACCGCAGGCCGGCGGGGGTCCTCAGGCTCCGTGGCAGAGAAAAACCGCGGCATTCCCGCCAAACGCCGGTCCGCCTGCCGCATCAGGTTCTGAAGACGGGGCCAGGCCTGCTCGATGCCGTTGTAGATATCCTCGCAATAAAGAGCACAGACCAAAAGGATGACACGACCCTGAGCAAGAGTGGCGGGAGTGACCACCCCCTGTCGGAGGTCGAGGAACCTGGCGTCAGGGGCATGGCCCTCGAGCATGTAAATCAGGTCGACATGGCCATCGGCCACGGTCAATCTTGATCTGCCGCTCACTTTACTCACCCCTATCCCCCTCGTCGCGGGCGGCAAGTACAAATTGACTTTGAATCCGCTCAAACAGGTTGGCATGACGGCGCAACGTCCAATTGACCGCTCCGCGCTGCAGGATATGCCAGGCAGGGGCACACTCCTGCGCCAGGATATGGGCGACATTGTCGAGACCCCGGCCGGGGTAGGCCGCCTGATCGCTGCCGCCCAGCCATTTTTTCTCGTCGGCGAAACACGTTGACCAGGAATAGGGATCGCTGACCAGCATGCGCGCCCGATCCGGGTGGGCGATCCGGCATGCTTCAACCAGGTGGCGATGAGGGTCAGGCACCTTGTCCAGCAGATTGAGAGAGGCCACACGAGGAAAATAACCCTGGACAAAGGGGAGCGCCAGGGCATCAGCCACGATAAATTCAACCTGAGCGCCCTGCAGGCGCGGGGGGAGGCTTAAAGAACGGGCGGACCGGTAACGCCCCTCCTCGACCAGAGAAAAGGAAAGTTGTTGCCGACGGGCAAACTTTCTTGCCGTGCAGATAAATGAGCGTGATCGATCAAGGCCAACCGATAGCTCTCCGCCTCCCCCCATCTCCAAGGTCAGGCGCCCCACGGCGCATCCCAGGTCAAGTGCCGGGCCGGGGCCATCCAGAAGCTGCGCCCAGCGGGTGTAGGCCTCGCTCGCCTGCGGGTCCTTCCACAGGTCGGCATAATGCCCCCACAGGTAGGTGCTGAGCATCTCCTCCTGCTCGTAGTCATCCGGCCCACTCGATTGCGAAACTTCACCAGATCCAGGCGGCAGCAGATCCGCCACGCCGTCGCGCACCGGATACAGGGTGTGGCATTGGGGGCAGACAAGGTCAGCATCGACCAGATCCTCCCCCTGCCGCAACCGGACGTGATCCTTAAGAGACACTTCCTGCGGCAGGCAGCACGGGCAGATCAGGGCAGGCAGCAGACGGCAGAGCATAGAGTTATCCAAAAAAATGCGGGAGCAACCCGTGCGGATCAGCGCGGGTCGACTCCCGAAATGGAAGCAAACATGAGTTCAAGTGTCAAAGAGGTCCATGACAGGACGGGGCATGACACGCCGGTGCGTGGCACGCGGGGGCATGGCAGGAGGGCGCGTGGCACTCCGGCGCATGACAGGACGGCGCGTGACAGGACGGGCCATGGCATCCCGCAGCCTGCTGAAACTGCTTCTTCTCGACTTCACGGATTTCAAGCATGATATTCACCTCCTCTCGTTGATGGGGTCGACAGTTGCGGGTCAAGCAACCGCAGCGCCGCAAGCCGGCGAGCGGCATCACGGCAGTTTTCGGCAAAGGTGCTCATTTCAAGGCCTTCGCCGTAGACCGGGAACAGGGTTCGGGCGATATCCTCCAGGGAGCGTTCGCCATTGCAGCGGCTCAGGAAATCGTAGCCGAATTCGTTGATCTGTGTCACCGCAAGTCTCCCCTGATCGTACTGAAAAGCCAGGACGCAGGGCGCGGGAGGATAATCCTCCCGAACCAGTCCGCCGCCCAATTCCTTCACAATGTGCGGCAGATCGAAAGAGAAGCGTTCGATCAGAATGTTGTGCGGCCTTGCAGGGCATGGGTCGGCGGTCGAAATATCTGCATTGCCCACTCGCGAGGGAGGTCCGGGACGGGCCGCCTCGATAGCCCGGACTTCATACGTGATGACATCCCCCAGATGCCTCCATTTACAGGAGGTCTCCTCCCGGCACTGCGTTGCAAAAACCGGGAGTTGCAGCAACAAATCGGTTCCTGTCAGGGCTTGCGCGGTCCCTCGCTCCAGACACCAGCCTCGAAAACTGCGGAACAACCGACTCGGCGAGACATCCAGCGCCCGCGAAAGCAGCAGAAATGTTTTCGGAAAGAGCTGGACGATCAGAGGGAATTCGTCGGTCAACGCTGCCAGTTCGTCCGTTGAGATCCCTGCACAGGGCAGATTGTAGAAACTGCTGAACAGTTCTGGATCGGCGTCGATCAACTCGTCGTCACCCGCCAGGCGCCGCCCGTGATCGAACTCGATCCCCTGAGAAAAGTAGGAATCGACACCGCGCGTCAAGCGATCTGCATAGCGTGCGTGCAGAGCGGTGCCCGGCAATACGGTGGGGATCTGTAACAACGGGTTGCTGTTGCCGCGAATGCCGGTTTCAAGGGCCAGAGTCAGAGTCGCATCGATATCCTCGCGGCGCTCCTCGGGAAAACCGATCACGAAACTCAGGGTCGGCACCATGCCGAGTTCTGTCGTTTCGCGCACTCGCTGCGGCAGCATATCGGCGTCGATCTGTTTTCCGATAAAAGCCAGGGTCCGTTTCGATCCGGAATCGATGCCGTAACACATGGATTCACACCCCGCCTGTCGCATCAGCCTCAACAGGTCTTGATCCACCGTATCGAGGCGCGAGATGCAATACCAGGGCAAGCGGTTAAGACCTTCGTCGATCACCCTTCGGCAGAACGCATCAACAAAATGTCGATCGGCGGTGAACTGATCATAGGCGAGCAAAAAACACTCGGCACCGTAGTGCTCCCGCAGAAGTTTCATCTCACCGACCAGCCGGTCAATGGAAAAAACCCGGGGCTGACGGCGCCACAGGGCCGACTCAGAACAATAGACACAGCGGTGCGGACAGCCGCGCCCGACTTCCAGGATTGCAATGGCCCGCTCTAAGTCACAGGCCTCGCGGTATTCGTCCAGCGGCGCCGCCAGGCGATAGTCAGGCAGCGGCAGCGAATCGAGATCTTCAATCAGCACTCGTTCCGGAGTCGTTAAAACCTCCCCCCCACACCGCCAGCTCAATCCCTCGACCCGGCCCAGGTCACCCTTCTGCGACCAGGCCTGCAGCAACTCCTCGAAGGTGCGCTCCCCTTCTCCACGAACAACCGCATCAATCCAGGGGAATTTTTCCAGGGTACGTTCCGCTACAAACGAAGCGTTATGCCCGCCGACTACAATGCGCGCCTCGGGAAGAAGGTTTTTGACGCGCTCCGCAATCCTCACGGTGGGCGGATAGGTCGTACATTGCGCGCCGAAAGCGACGACATCGGGGGAATGGGCGATGATCTGTTCGGCGCAGGTTTCGTAGAGGTGGGGGCCAAACGGCAGAGTCCCATCACGCAGGCCCAGAATCTGGTCGAGCAGTACCACCTCATGGCCGGCCCGCCGGGCAACGGTCCCCAGGTTGATCAAACCCAGCGGCGGCAGATTATAGAGCGAGGGGTGAAAGAAAGGGGGATAGACTAAGACAACCTTCATCACTTCTCCGCCTGATTTGATTTCGTCACGTTCAAAAAAGAAAGGATACCAGATCACACAAAAAAACAAGCGGTCACGCAGATTTTAACCCGAGCTGAACAAAATTATTTCAACTTTTGATACCCCGGCAACTCATGGTATGATTGCCCTTTGATCATCTTGATATTTTCGCCGCGTGGCAGTGGTTTCCTTTGCGCGCCAACATAAGGAGTTGTGTTATGTCATCCAGCCAGAAAGAAAAAAAGGCCCCCTTGAGCTGCAACCGCTGCGGTGCGGTGTGGAAGAAAAGCGGAACCACCTACTGCTGGAGCAATCCGGAAGCGGGTATGAACGCCCCGGGCTATTGCCCGTCGGAAGAGGAAGCGCAGTTGATCGAGGAATCCTTTCGCGCCTACACAGGAAACGACGAGGATGCGCGGCTGGCTCGGGTCGCGGCGGAAGTGGAGGGGCTTTGTTATCAGCCGGTCCCCGGGAGCGAGGCTGTCAACGCACGCTGGACCAGGGTGGAGGACACCATCGCCCTGATCAAGCTGATGGGATGGAAAAAAATCGGCATCGCCACCTGTATCGGTCTTCTGGACGAAACGGACCGGCTCAGCGAAATCCTCAACGCCCAGGGCCTGGAACCGCTTTCGGTGTGCTGCAAAGCGGGACGCATCGACAAGCTCGAACTCGGCCTGGAGGAGGATGACAAGATTCGTCCCGGCACCTTTGAGCCCGCCTGCAACCCGATCGCGCAGGCCAAGCTGCTCAACCGGAGCGGGACCGACATGAACCTGATCATCGGGTTGTGTGTCGGCCATGATATGCTGTTCAGCAAATATTCACAGGCTCCGGTGTCGACCCTGGTGGTCAAGGATCGCGTTACAGGACACAATCCCGTAGCAGTACTTTACGGGCAGAATTTCTACTACAAAAGATTGCAGAAACAGCCGGTGTTAAGGGACAAAGATGAGGAATGAATTTCGGCGGTCCAGTTGGAGGAAGGCTATTCCACTGGACTTGCGGAAGGCTCATGCTGCCCCAGACAGGACGCGATGTGCCGCATCGCCGAAAAGGCGACGTCCCGGTACAGCGCACCGTCGATCTGAACCGCAAAGACATCCCCGGTGATCCGCACGCGCTCAAATTCCTTCTGGATCCGGTAGACGCGGCATTCGAAAATAACCGGACAATCGTCCAGGCATGGGCTTGAAACAATAGCCCCCGGCACAAAGGACAGGGGTAAATCAGCGCCCGCAGCATGCCCGGACTGCATAATCCCCTGACGTCGCAGAAATTCCGTCAGGGCGCTGCGCGGCACATTGACAGCGAAATCCCGCCGGCAGCGCATCTCGTCAAAATCCTGCTCGTCGCCGCGCAAAGCGAAACTCAGCCGAGTCGGGCGCCCGCTCACAAGTCCAATCCATCCGGTGACCCGCCAGACGACCCGGTCTCCGGTCCCTTTCCAGGAGACCAGGGCCAGGGGGCAGGCGGCAAGATGAGGATAACGGGAAAAAAGTGACTGCATCTTTTTCAATTCTCCAGTGAATTGCTCTCACCTGTATTCTACCATGGCGTCAGCAAGTCTCCAGCCAGGGAGGGAATTAATTCTTGACGCAGAAAATAAACTTTATTAGAATCCTAATCTGCCAAAAATGGAGGATAATATCATGAAACTTTCTACCAAAAGCCGCTACGGCGTGCGGGCCCTGTTTGATATGGCTTACCATGCAGGAACCCTGCCGGTGCAGATCAAGGACATTTCCAGACGCCAGAAAATTTCTCCCCGCTATCTGGAGCAGATCTTCCAGGACTTGAAGAAAGCGGGGCTGCTCAAAAGCCGCCGCGGACCCCAGGGCGGGTATTTTCTATCCCGCAAGCCCGAGGAGATTACCGCCAAGGAGATCATTCTCGCCGCGGAAGGAGACATGAATCTCGTCCCCTGCACCAAGCAGGATGGCGACTGCACCACCTGCTGCGATTTCGAAAATGTTTGCGTCACGCAGCGCCTGTGGGATGAAGCAACCCGCAAACTGCATGAATATTTTGAAGCCATTACCTTGAAAGACCTGTGCGACAAGGGCAAGGAGATGGGCCTGGAGAAAGAGCTGGACCACCGATTTATGTATTTTATCTAATCACTCAGTTCTCGTAAAGCCCGCAACTCTTTCTTCCTGCACGGACCGGTTGACCTCAAGGAGATCTTATGCCGACCACGACCAGCAAAACCCCTCTGGGACAGATTGGGAACACCCCCCTCGTTCGCCTGAGCAAACTCACCGGCGCACACAGCGCCGCCGTATGGGGCAAGCTTGAATCTGCAAATCCGGGCGGCAGCGTCAAGGACCGCATTGCCCTGGCCATGATCGAGAGGGCGGAAAAAGACGGTCACATCAAGCCTGGCGCCACCATCGTCGAACCGACCAGCGGCAACACCGGCATCGGCCTGTCGCTGGTCTGCGCCGTCAAAGGATACAAACTCGTTCTGACTATGCCGGATACCATGAGCCAGGAGCGCCGTCGCCTGCTTGGCGCCTATGGTGCCGAGCTGGTTCTGACCCCCGGCTCGCAGGGGATGCGCGGCGCCATCGAAATGGCGGAAACCCTGGTTGCGGAGCGCAAGGGATTCATGCCGCAGCAGTTTCGCAATCCCGCCAACCCTGCAGTTCACCAGGAGACCACCGGCCCTGAAATCGTCAAGGCCCTTGAAGGCAAAATCGATGCTTTTGTGGCGGGCGTCGGTACCGGCGGAACGATTACCGGCGTTGGGCACGTCCTGCGCGCCAACAATCCCAAGGTCCTGATCATGGCGGTCGAACCCGCCGACTCACCGGTCCTGAGCGGCGGGGATCCTGGACCGCACCGCATCCAGGGGATCGGTGCAGGTTTTATTCCCGATGTTCTCGACACCGCCGTGTACAATGACGTCATGACCGTCGATAATGACGATGCCATCGATACCGCGGTACGGCTCGCACGGGAAGAGGGTCTTTTTGTCGGCATCAGCTCCGGTGCCAACGTTTTCGCCGCACTGCGTGTGGCGAAAAAACTCGGCCCCGGCCACAATGTCGTCACCATGCTGTGCGACACCGGAGAACGCTATCTCTCTACCGGAATCTTCGACTGAACACCAACCACGGGCAGATCGCGACATGACGCTTGATGATAAATATATGCGCCTGCAGGAGATCCTTAGCACCTGCGGTTCCATTCTGGTGGCTTTTTCCGGCGGCGTTGACTCCACCTTTCTGCTCAGAGTCGCCCGTGACGTGCTGGGCACCGACCGGGTCGCAGCATTCACCGCGACTTCACCAACCTACCCCTTCCATGAATTCGAACAAAGCCGGGAAATGGCCAGGGAAATGGGGGTGCGGCAGGTCATCGTCGACAGCAACGAGCTGGAAATTCCCGGATTCTCAGAAAACACTCCGCACCGCTGCTATCACTGCAAACGGGAACTCTTCACCCTGTGCCGCAGACATGCCGATGACCTTGAACTCGAAACCATTGCAGACGGATCAAACCTTGACGACCTGCAGGACCACCGCCCCGGACGGCAAGCCGCACAGGAGCTGCAGGTACGCTCCCCTCTGCTGGAAGCCGGCCTGACCAAGGAGGACATCAGGGCGCTCAGCCGCCGCCTTGATCTGCCCACCTGGAACAAGCAGGCCCTGGCCTGCCTTTCTTCGCGTTTTCCCTATGGAACCGAAATTACCGCCGACCGGCTTGAACAGGTGGCCCGTTGCGAAAATTTTCTCAGAGACAGAGGATTTGCTACTTACCGGGTGCGTTACCATGGCGACCTGGCGCGCATCGAACTCTCCAGTACAGGGTCAGCCGCAGTACTTGAAAATGCCGACCTGCGGCAGGAACTTATTCAAACCTGCAAGCAGGCGGGGTTCACCTATGTGACTCTCGACCTGCAGGGCTACCGCACCGGCAGTATGAATGAGGTTCTGTAACACTCTGTCTGCACCGACCTATGGAGAAAAAAGATGGATCGCAAAGGCGCATTGCTGGCTTGCTGTTTTTGTGCGGGCCTGATGGGGGCGCTTCTCGCGAGCCTCGGCCTTTGGGTCGCCGGCCAGTGGAGCATCACCGCAGCTGCCGGTGTCCGTCTTGCCCCGGAGTGGAGCCTGCACTGGCTTTGTCCTCGCCTGCTGCACGGCGGCCTCTGGGGACTGCTCTACTACCCGACCGTCGCATCACCCCGCCGCCGCCGTCACTGGATCCGCAAGGGTCTGTGGATCGCGCTGCTGCCCTGCGCCTACACCCTGCTGCACGCCTACCCGAAATCCGGCCTCGGCCTTCTGGGCCTGCACCTGGGCAACCTCACTCCCCTCTTCATCCTGCTTATCTGGCTGCTATGGGGGATGGGGACCGGTTTTTTCACCCGCCTGTTCTGGGGGCGATGAGGTGACCGCCGTTGCTTTTATACGGCTGCTCGCCGGCCTGATCCTGCTTTTCATTCCCATGACCGCTGCCTGCACTGGACAACAGGACGAACTGCGTGGGCAGGTTACCTGGATTCACGATGGAGACACACTGGAGGTCAGAGGGCTGGGCAAGGTGAGATTGCTGGGAATAGATTGCCCGGAGAAGGAAGGTTCCGCCCGCGATCGCTTTTACCGGGACAATTTCAATATCCCGCCCTCCGCGCTGCGCCGCACAGCTCGTGCGGCCCTCGCTTTCAATATCCAGCACGTCAAAGGGCGACAGGTTACACTGCAATTTGACGGAACGCGCCGTGACCGCTACGGCCGTCTGCTGGCCTATGTCATGCTGCCTGACGGCCGCTGCCTGAACCATCTGCTGCTGGAAAAAGGCATGGCAACGGTCTACCGCAAATTTGACTTCAGCCGCAAAAATGATTTCTTTGCGGCCGAACAGCGGGCACGCCGATCCGGTCTCGGCATGTGGCGCACACTGTCATCATCCATCTTCACTCCTCAAAGGTTTAAACTTCTTCGGCCAGCTTGGGCAGCGTAATAAACAGCACCCCTCTCTCACACATCGCCTCAATACGGTCGCGGTCGACCATGGCCGGCAAGGCAAAAACGCGCTGGAAGGTGCCGCAGGAGCGTTCAACGCGATGGAACGTCCGCTTCTCTCCCCCCTGCGACAGCGCGCGCTCCCCCCTGACCCGCAGCGAAGCACCGTCAAGCTCGATCTCAATTGCATCTTCAGTCAGCCCGGGAACATCCATCAAGACAACAAGCCGTTCGGGTTCTTCAAAAATATCAACCGGCGGTTTCCAACCGCCTTCATCGGAGGATGAATCGATTGCCTGATCACGGGTGCGTTCAAGCAGCCGATCCATCTGTTCCTGCATCATCTTGAG
>JAXHUR010000084.1:0-12737 GCA_034189505.1 Thermodesulfobacteriota bacterium
TCACAGCTCCAGCCGCCGTAGCCGCAGGGCATTGCCCACTACCGATACCGAGCTCATGCTCATGGCTGCTGCGGCGATCATCGGGCTGAGCAGAATGCCGAAGAACGGATAGAGGATACCGGCGGCAATGGGCACACCGAGGCTGTTGTAGATAAAAGCGAAAAAGAGGTTCTGGCGAATGTTGCGCATCGTTGCGCGGCTCAAGCTCACCGCCTTGACGATCCCGGTCAGGTCGCCTTTGACCAGGGTAATCCCTGCACTCTCCATGGCCACCTCGGTCCCCGAGCCCATGGCAATGCCCACATGGGCCTGCGCCAGGGCCGGGGCGTCATTGATGCCGTCGCCGGCCATAGCGACCATGCGCCCCTCGTCCTGGAACTGAGCGACGATCTCGTTCTTACGATCGGGGGAGACTTCCGCTTCGACCTCGTCGATGCCGAGCTTTTCGGCGACGGCTTTGGCCGTGGTTTCGCTGTCGCCAGTGAGCATGACCACCCTTATACCCTGTTGCTGCAGCGTCTTGATGGCGTCCGGGGTGGCTTCCTTGATGGGGTCTGAGACCCCGAGAAGGCCTGCCGGTTTGCCGTCGATGGCCACAAACATGGCTGTGGCCCCTTTCTTGCGCAGATTCTCGGCTTTTTCGACAAGATCGCCTGCGTCAATGGACAATTCCTCGAACAGCTTCAGGTTGCCGACGGCGACCTTTGTCTCGCCTGTCCTGCCGATAACCCCTTTGCCGGTTTTCGCATCGAAATCGTCCACCGAAGAAAGCTCCAGCTCCCGCTCTTTCGCTTCGGCCACGATGGCCTCGGCCAGAGGGTGCTCGCTGCCCTGCTCGAGGCTTGCCGCCAGACGCAGCACGTCCTCTTCGGAAAAATCGTCGGTTGCTTCAACCTCCGTCAGCCTGGGTTTTCCTTCGGTCAAAGTTCCGGTCTTGTCGACAACGAGGGTGTCGATCTTCTCCATGGTCTCGAGGGCTTCGGCGTTTTTGATCAGCACTCCATGGGTCGCCCCGTGCCCGGTGCCGACCATAATCGACATAGGCGTGGCCAGCCCGAGGGCGCAAGGGCAGGCGATGATCAGCACCGCTACGGCGTTGACCAGCGCATGGGCCAGACGCGGCTCCGGGCCGACCAGAGTCCAGACAATAAACGTCAGGATGCTGGCCCCCACCACGGCAGGCACGAACCAGCCTGCGACCTTGTCCGCCAGCCCCTGAATGGGCGCCCGGCTGCGCTGCGCTTCGGAGACCATCTTCACGATCTGTGCGAGCATGGTCTCGCGCCCGACACGTTCGGCCTCCATGATGAAAGTGCCGCTCTTGTTCAGTGTTCCGCCGGTCACCTGGTCCCCTTTACCTTTCTTCGCCGGCAGGGGCTCGCCTGTGATCATCGACTCGTCGACCGAACTCGACCCTTCCTGGAGAATGCCGTCCACCGGGACTTTTTCTCCCGGACGCACCCGCAGTCGATCACCTTTCTGTACCTCCTCAAGGGGGATATCGTCCTCGCTGCCGTCCTCTCCTACGATGCGGGCGGTCTTCGGCGCCAGGCCGAGAAGAGCCTTGATGGCACCGCTGGTGCGCTGGCGGGCGCGCAGTTCGAGCATCTGGCCGAGCAGCACCAGAGTGACGATGACTGCGGCAGCCTCGAAGTAGACGGCGACATTGCCCTGCGGGCCCCGAAAGGCCTCGGGGAAGATCTGCGGCGCCAGGGTCGCCACGATGCTGTAGCCCCAGGCCACCCCGGTGCCGATGGAGATCAGGGTGAACATATTCAGCCGCCAGGTAACAAGGGACTTGTAGCCGCGCACGAAAAAAGGCCAGCCGCCCCAGAGCACCACCGGCGTGGCCAGCACAAGCTGGGCCCAGTTCTGCGCGGTCTTCGAGAGGATCTGGTGTAAGGTCACGCCCGGAATAGCGTGGGACATAGCGATGACGAACACCGGCAGTGTCAGGGCAAGGCAGACCCAGAAACGCCGGGTCATGGCCTTGAGCTCGGGGCTTTGCTCCTCGTCGGCGGTGACCTCTGTTGGTTCGAGGTCCATGCCGCACTCGGGGCACGAACCGGGCCCTTTCTGCACCACTTCTGGGTGCATGGGGCAGGTATACTCGCGCTCGTCGTCTCCGGCCGCATGTTTCTGCGTTTTCTTCTTCTTTTCTTTTTTTTCGAGAACCTCCTTGGGATCACTCTGGAATTTGTCCCGGCATTTCTCGGAGCAGAAATAATAGGTTTCCCCTTCATATTCGTAAGAAGCGGCGGCATCGTCGGGCGAGACGTCCATGTTGCAGACAGGATCTTTCATCAGCTCCTCCTCAAAACATTTGGGAAATACAGCGTCTACCTACACAACAAGTAGCACGCCTATGCTGAACAGCAAATCGCAGCAGCCCAATTGCAACATCGGACCGCGGTTCGGCTCATTTTCCGAACTGCTCGATCAACCGCTCGAATTTTTTCTCGTATCCCTGCTGCATCCGCTCCACGGGGACTCCAGCCTCATCCCAGAGCAGGGCCATCATCGCCTGACCGTAACAGACATTACAGTCGGCGCCGTGATCGTCGAAACCTTTCTCAAGATCCCCTTCTTTGAGAAAGCACCACAACAGGCTCTGATGCCCCATGGCGTCGCAGAAGCAGTAGCATTTGAAGTTGCGCAGCAGCTCGGGTTCCTTGACGGCAATTTTGTAGCCGGTCTCCACCGCATCGCTGGTATAGACGTAAGAGGGAAAGTCGTACTGCTCCCAGTTCTCGTCCGGATAGCGTTTTTCCAATATCTGTCGGGCCTCTTCGGTCAGATCTGCCATGGAAGTGTTGAGCACCCGGGTGAAAGCCTCATCGTTCTGGGCGGCAAAGCTGGTCTGAACGAGGGCGAAAAACAAGACAACGACAAACAGGGAGAACGGGATAAGCATAATTTTTTTCATGGTGTTGACTCCTTTTGGTTTCAGAAGGGGATAACGAACTTCCAGTTTTCGCCGCGCAGATACTGGCCTATAACAATAAAGGCCGCCTGGCTGACCAGGATGGCGGCAAGAATAAGAATCAGCCAGAGACGGTCCCCCGCGAACCAGCGTCCCGGTTCGCTGCGGCTGCGGTCGAGCCAGGGAGCCAGAGCGAAAAAAACAAGCATCAGCAGGGGAGCGACTACACCGCCCCAGAACGCCGAATAGCTGACCATCTCCTGCACGCCGACAAAATACCAGGGCGCCCTGGCCGGGTTGGGCGGATGCAGCGGGTCGGCCTGCTCATAAATAGGGGCGTCGATAAAAACCGCCAGGATCAGTAATGCAGCCAGAGTCAGCATGGCGGTGGCGGCCTCGGCTCGGTAGAGCCACGGATCTGCGGACAGCTTCTGGTTGGCGGCTTGTTTCGGCGCAGCCAATCCGCCGTCTTTGCGGATGCGCCACAGATGAAGGCCAACAAGGACCAGCAGCAGAGGCGGGACGAAGCCTGCGTGCAGAGCGAAAGCACGCAGCAGCGTCTCGTGACCGATATCCGCACCGCCCAGCAGAAAGTGCTTCACCTCGACACCGACCACCGGGAAATAGGCGGCAAGGCTTGCCCCCACCTTGATGGCCCAGTAGGAGATCTGATCCCAGGGCAGCAGGTAACCGGTAAAATTAGCCAGCAGAATCAGCCCAAGCAAGCCGAGGCCATAGAGCCAGTTGAGTCTTCGCCCCTTGTAGCCACCCATGCAGAAAACCCTCGCCAGATGAAAAACCGCCAGCACCAGCAGCGCATTGGCGGCCACGAAATGAAGGTTTCGCACCAGGCCGCCAAAGTGCAGCGTCGTGGTGATGTGCAGGATTCGCTCATAGGCGCGCCCCTGATCGGGGACGTAATACAGAAACAGGGTCGCTCCGGTCACAAACAGCACGGCCAGGCAGGTCAAAGACGCGATGCCGAGCCCCAGAGTCGAGAGCGGGTGCAAAGTGCGGCGATGAACCTGCGTCGGATGAAGATGGTCCAGGAAGTTGCGGCGTCTGGCAGACATCAGGCCCTCCCTTCCTCGCTCTGCAGGGGCAGATCCAGCCAATGCGGTTCCGGTGTCAGAGCCCCGGTCCTGATCCAGATCCGTCCCCGGCGCAGACGCAGCGCAGACCAGTGAAGAGAGCGTTGCGCAGGCCCGGTATAGACTTCTCCCAACGGCCCGAATTCGCTGCCATGGCAGGGGCAGAAAAATCCGGTTTCCAGGGTATTGACCAGACACCCGAGATGAGTGCACTCGAGGCTGATGGCTGCAAGACGTCCGCCCTTGCGCACCACAGCGATGCGCTCGGCAGGCAGGGGGTAGGTGCCGTCGCGGGGAAAATCGGCAAGGCGCCCCACTTCGCGCCAGTGGCTGGTCGAAAAGAGCCCCGCCGCCCGCCAGACGTCGAGCAGGATGCCCCCCAGGATGGCAAAGGCGCTGCCGGCCATGGTCCAGAGTGCAAACCGTTGCAGCCATTGCCTGCGATTCATGGCCGCACCTGCCCTTCTGTGCCGGTTTGGGAGAGGTCCCGGATCTTGTCAACCAGCCCCCATATCTCACCGGCAGACAGAGATTGACCCAAAGCCGGCATGGCTGTTCCGGCAAGGCCGTAAGCGATGGTCCGGGCAATCCGTTCATTGTCCAGGCTGTTGAAATACGGCGTATTGGTCAGATTGCGCGGTCTGGGCAGATATTCAAGGGCCTCGGGCCCGCGGCCCGTTCCGGCCAGGCCGTGACAACGCCGGCAGTGGTCCTGATAGGCCTGCTCGATGCGTCGCCGAGCAAGCGGCTGATCAGGAGCCGGCGGAACGGGCGGTCGCCGGACCTCTACAGGCGGCTCGATCCCGACAAAGGTCTTGAAAATCAGATCGAGCAGACTTTGGCGCTCTTCGGGGCTGAGAAGTTCGCCGTAAGGGGGCATCGAGGTGCCCGCAATTCCCTGATCGATACTGCAAATCAGCCTCTTGCGTGTCACATGTTTGAAAAATTGGGCGTTTCCGGTAAAAGCACGCGGGAAAGTCGCCAGATTCGGCTGAATAAGGCCCTTCCCGTCGCCATTGGCGGCATGACAGCGCTGACAGAGCTGCATGTAGAGATGTTTCGGCGTGGCATGAGCCGGCTGCCCCCTCGCCTCGCGCTGCAGAAAGTCCACCAGGGCTTTTTCTTCCTCGGGTGACAGGGAGGAATCGGGCATGATCGCCCCCGGAATCATCCGCGCGGGCGAAGCCATGAAATCGGCAAGGAAGTCTTTCGCGCGCATCTGGCCGATCCAGGTCAGGTCGGGGGCGATTCGGCCATCCTGGGCGCCGTACTTGTGGCAGGCCAGGCAGCGCCCCAGGTAAAGGAGTTCTTCGCCTGCCTTCAAGTCTTCCTCCTGAGGAACCTGGGTAATCTCCGGCAGTTCGATCCGGCCTGCACGGGCCTGCATCGGTGTTGCAAAATACGGGTCTGCAATCCGGCTTTTGAGAAAATAGCTCAGGCTTCGCACCTGGGAACTCGAGAAAGGAAAGCGCGGCATGATGGAATTGGTCGGCGAGAGGTCAGGGTCTTTGATGGATTGCGCCAGTTTCTCCAGCCCGAAGCGCGATCCAATATCACTCAGATCCGGCCCGAACCGCCCGCCGGATTGTGCAGCAGCGATCCGGTGGCACAGACCGCACCCCTTTTCCTGAAAAAGAACGTATCCGCTCCAGGCCTCATCAGCGCCAGGCAGCGGCTTAAGAGGATGACAGGCAAAACAGCGCGCCTGCAGTTGCTGACCAGAGAGAATCTTTCTTGCGCCAAAACCGGGCAGCCCGTGTGAGATGCGCTCGTCCAGGGCCATCCCCTCTCCGAGATGACAGCTTGTGCAGCCAAGAAGATCGATTCTGTGAGGGGCGATATCCGGGTGCAGGGCACTGGCCCGCGCCCAAGTTTCCTGCAGAGGCCTTCCACCCTCGGTGTGACAGGTCACACAGTGTTCGCGTACAGGCTCTCCGTTGAGATTGAAGGTGATATCCGCGATAGGTCCGCCTTGGTGATCGATTTCGGACCCGCCTTTTATGAGAACAAATGCAGTTGCACCAAGTAGCACGAAAGCCGCCAGGAACAGCAGCGGTTCAATCCATTTCGGTGGTCTGTTTGTTCCGTTATCCATAAAAGAAAACTCTTCCCCCATAAAGCCGACCTACTAAAACAACAAACACAATACATGCCAACTGCCCTGCACAAGAAGTCTAACCGCCAACAAGCTGAAATCAAAGCGACTTTGTAGAGTATAGCCAAAGAAAGATACTTTGGTTTACTACAGCTTCATTGAAGAATATTCTGAAACAAAGTGTTGAATATTCTTCAATAACTGCGACAAAAAATCCTTGGATTCAAGAGAAAATACTGATTTAACGTGATAAATTATTTAGGCATGATCTGTGAAAAAGAATTTAAACCAGCAGAATAATCTCTGATTAATTCGCAGCAAAAATTAGAGTTGCCCTGATTGGAGACATTTTTCCGCGCAGGAGTTTTTACATGTATCAGTTTCTCTTTTTCCTTATTTTCCTGATTGTTCCGCTAAACACGTTTGCCGCTGCTGAGGGTCCCGCAGAATCTTCGTCCACCCTGCAGGAGTTGGTCGACGAAGCGTTGGGCAGCAACCCAGATCTCAAAGCTGCAAGGGAGCGTTGGCAGATGTTCACCCACAAGGTCGTGCCGGAACAGACCCTGAGCGACCCCCGACTGTCTTTGTCCTTCAGCAATTATCCGATCGATTCACTGAGTCCGGATGAAACCCCCATGACAGGTAACGAGCTGCGCTTCGACCAGGCCTTTCCGTTTCCCGGCAAGCTCGAAGCCAAGGGCGAGGCTGCCAGGCAGAAAGCCCTCTGGTATAAGGGGGTGTACGAGGAATCGCGTCTGCAACTCGTCGAGAAAGTCAAGGATGCCTGGTACCGCATCTATTATCAGGATCGGGCCATCGCCATTACCGAGAAGAATATCGCACTGCTCGAAGATTTCATCCGCCTGACTGAAACGCGCTACGAGGTCGGCGAGGGGCTGCAGCAGGACGTGCTCAAGGCCCAGGTCGAGCGCTCAAAGCTCATGGACAAACTCTTCACGCTGCAACAGCAGCGCGTGAGCACCCTGGCGGATTTCAACCGACTGCTGGCGCGGCCGACAGCGACCCCTCTGGAGGTGCCGGCACAAATCAAAGCGCAGAAGGTTTCCACCGACCTGGTGCGCCTGCAGGAGAAAGCCTCGGCGCACCGCCCGCTTTTTGCCTCCTACAAGTCGTTGATCGATCAGTATCGGGCCCAGAAGAACCTGGCCGAGCTCGACTATTATCCGGATTTCAACGTCTTCGCCAGCTACCGGCTGCGCGACGACGACCTTCCCGACGGCGGTACCGACTTCTTCAGCGCAGGGGTGAGCATCAACCTGCCCCTCTGGCGAAACAAGCGGGCCGAACAGGTCGCCGAGGCCGACTCGGGCATCCGTATGGCACACCGGCAGTACGACGATTTCCGCGATCAGGTTTCTGCCCGGATTCACGACGCCAGCGCCCGACTCGAAAAAAGTCTTACGCTGGTGGAGCTCTACGATACCGGCATTCTGCCTCAGGCCCGGCAGACCTTCGAGGCGAGCCTGTCCGCCTATCAGGTCGGCGACGTGGATTTTTTGAGCCTGCTCGACAGCCTGATGACCCTCTATCGCTATGAAATCGACTATCACCGGGCCGTATCCGACTATCAGCGCTCTCTGGCCGGTCTCGAGGCGGCGGCCGGCGTATCGCTTGAAGACGCGGTCTCCGAATAATTTCCATGAAGGAAGGTTTGAACATGCAGCCACCTAAAAGATTTTTTCTCATCGCTCTACTGAGCCTGGCCCTCGTCCTCACCGGCGGCACCTGGTATGCCCTGCAGTGCGCTACGCAGATGGGGTGGGGACCCTTCACTGGGCCGCAGCATGCGCATGCCGAGCAGAAATACACCTGCGGCATGCACCCCATGATCATCACCGATGAACCCGGCACCTGCCCTATCTGCGGAATGGACCTGACGCCGCTCAAGACCGGAACGGCCGGCGCCGGAGCGGCTGGGAAACCAAAGGGTGAGCGCAAAATCAAGTACTGGGTCGCGCCGATGGACCCGACCTATATCCGCGACGAGCCGGGCAAGTCCCCCATGGGGATGGATCTGGTGCCGGTCTACGAAGACGAGGCCGCCGGCGGTTCCGTCATCAGCATCGATCCGGTGGTTCAGCAGAACATGGGGGTACGCACTGCGCCGGTGGAGCTGCGCGACCTGCACCGCACCATCCGCACCGTCGGCCTGGTCGCCTACGACGAACCGCAACAGTTCTCCATCAACGCCAAGATCGACGGCTGGATCGAGCGCCTGCACGTCGACCAGACCGGCCAGGTGGTAAAAAAGGGTCACCCGTTGCTCGAACTCTACAGCCCTAAACTGGTCTCGGCTCAGGAGGAGTACCTGCTCGCCCTGCGCAACCGCAACCAACTCAAAAACAGCTCTTTCAGCAAAATCGCCGAAGGGGGCGAGAGCCTGCTCGAGGCTTCCCGCAAGCGATTGAAATACTGGGATATCAGCGACCGCCAGATCCGCGATCTTGAGCGCACCGGCGAGGTAAAAAAGACTCTGACTCTCTATTCCCCCTTTGAGGGAATCGTGAAGAGGAAGATGGCCTACGAGGGACAGTACGTCAAATCCGGCCAGGAGCTCTTTCAGCTCGCCGACATCTCCGAGGTCTGGGTCTACGCCGACATCTACGAATACGAGCTGCCCTGGATCAAGGTCGGACAGAAGGCCTCCGTCAGCCTGCCCTACGTCGACGGCGAGGACCTCGAGGCGCAGATCACCTACATCTATCCGTACGTCGAGCCGAAGACGCGCACTGTCAAGGCGCGCCTCGAGTTCGAAAATAGCGACTTCGAGCTCAAGCCCGACATGTACGTGAACGTGCGCATCAACGGGCAGGAGGTAAAAAACGCCCTGACGGTTCCCGTTGAATCCGTCATTCACTCGGGCGAGAAGAAGACCGTCTTCGTGGCGCTCGGCGACGGCAGATTCGAGCCGCGTCACGTCAGGACGGGTTTGCAGAACAAGGAAGGCTACATCGAGATCAAGCAGGGACTGCTCGAAGGCGAGCGCATCGTGACCTCCGCCCAGTTTATGTTCGACTCCGAGAGCAAGCTGCGCGAGGCAATCCAGAAGATGATGACACCGCAGGAAGGCGACCCGTCCGCTCAGGACGCGCGCGATGCCCCGGCGGAAGAGATGGACGAGCAAACTGAAGAAGAGAATTTGGAAGATCTATTTTAATGATTTGTATCATCCGTCATGGATTATCGGTTTATCAGATTGTCTTCCTCTCCCGCTAAAGCAAGAGAGAGAGACACGACATCTGACAAATGACAAAGGACTGCCTTTAAATGCTTGAAAAAATCATCGAATGGTCTGGCCGCAACCGCTTCATGGTCATCCTGGCCACGGTGTTCATCATCGTGGGGGGGATCTATGCCTTACGCAACATACCGATCGACGCCATCCCAGACCTCTCCGACGTGCAGGTGATCATCTTCACCGAGTATCCGGGACAGGCGCCGCAAGTGGTGGAGGACCAGGTCACCTATCCGCTGACGACGCAGATGCTTGCCGTTCCTGGCGCCAAGGACGTGCGCGGCTACTCTTTTTTCGGCCTCTCCTTCGTCTACATCATCTTCGAGGACGGCACCGATATGTACTGGGCCCGTTCGCGGGTGCTTGAGTACCTCAACTATGCCGCGGGGCGGCTTCCGGAGAGTGTTACGCCTTCCCTCGGGCCCGACGCCACTGGCGTCGGCTGGGTCTACCAGTACGCGCTTGAGAGCGACCGGCACGACCTGCAGCAGTTGCGCTCCATTCAGGACTGGTTTTTGCGCTACGAGCTCTCCGCGGTCGAAGGCGTCTCCGAGGTCGCCAGCATCGGAGGATTCGTCAAGCAGTACCAGGTGCTTGTCAACCCCGACCGGCTGCTCGCCTATCACATCACCATCCCACAAATTCGGCGGGCCATCCAGAACAGCAACAACGATGTAGGCGGACGCGTCGTGGAGATGGCCGAGACCGAGTATATGGTGCGCGGGTTCGGCTACATCAAGTCGGTTGAGGATCTGGAGCAGGTGGTGGTCGGCACGGACATGCGCGGCACCCCGATTCTTTTACGAGATCTGGCCACGGTAACGATCGGTCCCGAGCTTCGCCGTGGGTTGGCTGAACTCGATGGAGAAGGGGAAATTGTTGGCGGAATCGTCGTCATGCGCTACGGCGAGAATGCCCAGGCCGTCATCGAGCGAGTGGAGCAAAAGATCGAGGAACTAAAGCCAGGCCTGCCTGAAGGGGTAGAGATCAAGACCGTCTACGACCGCTCAGGGCTCATTGAGCGATCGGTCTCCAACCTCAAGGAAAAACTGCTGGAGGAGAGCATAGTTGTTGCCCTGGTGATCATCCTCTTCCTCTTCCATCTGCCGAGTGCGGCCGTGGTTATTCTTTCGCTTCCTGTGGGCATCCTGATGTCCTTCATTATCATGCACGCCCAGGGGCTCAACGTGAACATCATGAGCCTGGGGGGGATCGCCATTGCTATCGGCACCATGGTCGACTCGGGGATCATCATGGTAGAGAATGCCCACAAACGCCTCGAGCAGGAGCCGGACCGGCCGCGCACCGAGGTGATCATCGACGCTGCCAAGGAAGTCGGCCCTACCATCTTTTTCGCCCTGCTGGTGATCACCGTCTCCTTCGCCCCGGTCTTTACCTTGCAGGAGCAGGCCGGGCGCATGTTCAAGCCGCTGGCCTTCACCAAGACCTACGCCATGGCGACGGCCGCCATTCTCGCCATCACCCTGGTGCCGGTGCTGATGACCTGGTTCATCCGCGGCCGCATCCGCAAAGAATCGGAGAACCCGATCAACCGGGTGCTCATCGGGGGGTACCGGCCGGTAGTCGATTTTGTTCTGCGCTGGCGCAAGATGACGCTGCTGGTGGCGCTTATTCTAAGCCTCTCGATCGCCTGGCCGGTCAGCAAGATGGGGACTGAATTCATGCCGCCGCTCTACGAGGGCGATCTGCTCTACATGCCGACCACACTGCCGGGGATCTCCATCACCAAGGCGAAGGAGCTACTGCAGCAGACCGACCGCATCATCCGCCGGTTCCCTGAGGTACATCACGTCTTTGGTAAGGTCGGTCGGGCCGAGACAGCCACCGACCCGGCGCCGTTGTCGATGATCGAGACGACCATCATGCTCAAACCCGAGGACGAGTGGCGCAAAATGCCGGTTGAGCGGTTCTACTCGGACTGGCCCGACTGGAGCGAGTGGGCGAAAAAGCCCCTGCGCCTGGTGTGGCCGGAAGAGAAAACGATCACGGTGAGTCAGCTCAAAGAGGAGCTGAACAACGCCATTCAGTTTCCCGGTCTGACCAACGCGTGGACCATGCCGATCAAGACCCGAATCGACATGCTCTCCACCGGCATCAAAACCCCTGTCGGCATCAAGATCATGGGGGACGACCTGCAAACGCTCTCCGAGATCGGCGAAGAAGTCGAGGCCCTGGTGAGCACTCTGCCCGGCACGCTTTCCGCCTTTTCCGAACGGGTCACCGGCGGCAATTACCTCGACTTCGAGATCGACCGCGTTGAGGCGGCCCGCTACGGTTTAACGGTCGGCGAGGTCCAGGATATCATCCAGAGCGCCATTGGCGGCATGAACGTTACCCAGACCGTCGAGGGGCTCGAGCGCTATCCGGTCAATATCCGCTACATGCGTGATTATCGCAACGACCTGCCGGCCCTCAAGCGGGTCCTCATTCCCCTCAAGGACGGCAGCCACATCCCTATCTCGCAGGTTGCCGATATAAGGTTCAGCAAGGGGGCGCCGGTCATCAAGACCGAAAACGCCCGGAAGACCGCCTGGATCTATGTCGACCTGAAGGGAATCGACGTCGGCACCTATGTGGAGAACGCCCGCGAAGCGATCGCAGAACAAATCAAGCTGCCCCCGGGTTACAACATTGTCTGGAGCGGCCAGTACGAATACATCGAATCGACCCGGGGCCGGCTCATGGTCATTATCCCCCTGACTGTGCTGATCATCTTTGTGCTGCTCTACATCAGTACCCAGTCAACCATCAAGACGGGCATTATCTTTTTGGCCATCCCCTTCGCCCTCGTTGGTGCGTACTGGCTTATGTACCTGCTCGGCTACAACATGTCCATCGGCGTCGCGGTCGGGCTGATTGCCCTGGCAGGACTTTCTGCCGAAACGGGGGTAGTCATGCTGCTCTACCTTGATCTGGCCTACGAAACCTGGAAGAAGGGGGGGCGCATGCTGACTCGGGGAGATCTGCACCAGGCGGTGCAGTACGGCGCGGTGCAGCGCATCCGCCCCAAGGCCATGACGGTGGTCACCATTATCGTCGGCCTGCTGCCCATCATGTGGAGCACCGGTGCCGGTGCCGACGTCATGAAACGCATCGCCGCACCCATGGTGGGCGGCGCGGTGACCTCGCTGCTGGTGATCATGCTGGTCATGCCCGTTATCTTTTTCATCTGGCGCAGCATTGGACTCGATAAGTCGATGGAGCCGACGTCCGAGCAGGACATCCACATATGATGCTTTCGCAAAAAAGCATCAATGTCGATGGCTAAGCAAAAAGCGCCAAATGCAAGGCGCGCGATTGTCGAGCAATGAGGCGTACTTACGTACGTCGAAGCAGCGAGAGCAATTGCAG
>JAXHUR010000085.1:0-11669 GCA_034189505.1 Thermodesulfobacteriota bacterium
CCCGCTGATGCTGGCTGAGCGGCTTATCCAGGTTCTCAAAGGGCATGATGGATTCAAGGCTTGGCCGCTCTCTGAAATCGTTCCGGACGACGAGGCGTTTTTTGCCTTTTTGCAGGAACGCTGGCCGGTATTTTTGAGTGCGAGGTGCGAAGTGCGGAGTGCGAAAGAAGAAGTGCGGGAGGATGAAACTCACTTCGCACCGAGCACCACACAATTCCGCTATCCCGGCCCGCAACGTCTTCCTTTTGACCATCAGGACATTCTGGTTTACCTGGATAATCTCTTCCTCGAAGGAAAACTGAAATCTGTTGCCGTGCCTGAAACGCACTCCGCACTTCGCACCTCGCACTACGCCTTCGGCATTGCCGGCGTGGACGATGACGAGCTACGAACCTCTCGCTTGTTTGACCTTGTCGAGAAGGAACTGCCCACTGCGGAAGCGCGTTACTCGGACTGGACCGTCTTTGCATTGAAATGGGCCGAACTTTCTTCGCTGGTTCATTGTGGCAACAGCACCGAGTATCAGACCCGGCTCAGGGAAATCGGCGATGCACTGAACACGATCTTTGCCGCTTGGCTGGCCGACCACTACTCCAGTCTGATCAACTTGCCGCCGACCAATCCTGCCATGCTCCACCATGTGCCGCGCCGCTTGGCTCGGGATATCGAGGGCTCCGGTAGCAGCCGTGCGGCGTTGATTGTGGTTGACGGCCTGGCCTTGGATCAGTGGGTAACCATTCGCCAGCTTCTGCAAATGCAGGACGCCAATCTGGTCATGCGCGAATCCGCGACCTTCGCCTGGATTCCGACGCTGACCTCGGTATCGCGGCAATCGATCTTCTCGGGCAAGCCGCCGCTCTATTTCCCGTCATCCATCAACTCGACCAACAGCGAAGAGAAACTCTGGAAGCAGTTCTGGGAAGGCCATGGTCTGTCCCGGCTGGATGTCGCTTACCAGCGAGGTCTTGGCGACGGCGATGCTGCGGGCGTCCTCGACGCCGCAATCCACCCCGGGAAGACCAAGGTGGTGGGGTTGGTCGTGGACAAGGTGGACAAGATCATGCACGGCATGCAACTCGGCTCGGCCGGGATGCACAACCAGATCAAGCAGTGGTGCCATGCAGGATTTCTTTCCGCGCTGGTCGGCCAACTGCTGGATTACGGCTATGAGGTCTGGCTGACAGCCGATCACGGCAACATCCAATGCGACGGCAAAGGCCGCCCGTCTGAAGGTGTGATTGCCGAAACTCGCGGTGAGCGGGTTCGTGTCTATCCCACGCCGGAACTCCGCGCTCAGGTGGCTGGGGCCTTCCCGTTTGCCCACGAGTGGCAGCCGGTCGGCTTGCCCGCAGATTATTTTCCCCTGGTGGCCGGTGGCCGCGACGCATTTGTGAACCCGGGAGATGCCATCGTAGGTCACGGCGGTGTAGCCATCGAAGAAGTTATCGTGCCCCTTGTGAAGTTTGAAAGGAGGACACGGTGATGGGCAAAAGACACGAAGCCATTGGCATCAAGCAGGCGATTCGTTTCGAGTGGATGCAGAAAGCAGCCAATCTGCTGCTGGCGGGACTCGACGCCAAGACTGTCCGTCAAGAGCTGCATGAGTTTCTTTCCGGAAGGATGGGCAGCGGATCCGAAGGGGAGCGAGGGGCTACATCCAGAACGCAAGTGGTGAACATACTGATGAAGATCTGGGTAACTCCCGATTCAGAACTGGTTCCTTTTCGGGATGCTTCACTGGCGATTCTTCGTGATAATCCGTCGATGAGTCTGCCGATTCACTGGGGAATGATTTCGGCCGTATATCCGTTTTGGTTCAACGTCGCTCGACAAACGGGTCGCCTATTGTCTCTCCAAGACCAGGTGACTCAGATGCAGATCTCCGGCCGGTTAAAGGAGCAATATGGCGATCGGCAGACAGTTAGCCGCTATGCACGTTATGTGATACGGTCCTTTGTTGCATGGGGAGTTCTGAAAGATTCTGAATCCAAGGGGTGTTATGAAAAAGCCGTGTCCATAAACATCACCGATGCTAAAGCGGCCATTCTGATTTTTGAATCTGCTTTACAGGCCAACCCGGATGCCAAGGGCACATTGGGAATGCTCCAAAACAACCCGGCGTTCTTTCCATTCCAAATTCCCGTGATGAGCGGTGATTTTGTCTCACAGCGATGCGAGCGCATCGAGGTGGTTCGGTACGGACTGAACGATGAATTGCTAAAGCTTAAATCAACATGCTACTGACCGGCATCACTTCACTCGTACCTGGTGCAGAAGCCTGGCTTTTAACTACAACTGCTTTAAGTCGACAATGGACTACGAGATGGGATCTATCAGAAAAGTCATGAGGCCCCCGCCGGGATGGTTGATCAATTCAAGAACATAGAAAACAAGCAACTCAATAAGCATACCAGCTATTTAAAAATTGTCCGCTGTTGTTGGTTGAAAAGCTGTCGTTGAATCTATTGAACCAAATATTGAACCATGTCACAAACGCAGGTATTGAGCGGTTTTGCGACGGTTGCTCGCTGCAAAGTTCAACCGTTTGGGGTTGAATTGAACCAAGGAAGTGAACCGGGGGTTTCCAAGGAGTGAGATGAAGTGATCGGTTTTCCATTTCGGCATTTAAGATTTGGGGTACGATTGGGGGTACGTGACAGAAAGTCCTCCGGAACACATCAACCTTTTCGGTCTCTTGCAAGAGCTGTTAAACAGAGTGCACCCCAGCTTGCTGAGGGAGTACACGGCCAATTGCTCGCAGGGAAAAGAACTTGCAAGTGCCGCGGAAAATCTCTAAAATGACAGTAATTTTGTCTCCGACCTGGATGGCCATAAACGGGGTAGCCGAGTAGCGCAGGGTTCCCCGGAAAGACGACTGGGAACACCCATGATGCAGCAGGCACATCTCATTGAGACGATTTATCAAACCGTTCAGGAGCCGGAGAGCTGGCCGAAGCTGCTCGGCGAGATGGTGACTGCCACCGGCTCCCGTTCGGCCCGGCTGCTGGTGATGAACGTCGCCGCCAACCGGGTTCTGGCCAGCACTAAGGTTAATATCGACGACGACTGCCACCGCCAGTACGCGGACTATTTCGTCAACCAGTGCCCCTGGCGCCCCGAACTCAAGCACAAGCCGTCCGGCCGCCTCTATTCCACCTATCTTCACTTCTCCTGTCGACAACCCGATTTCTACCGTACCGAGTTCTTTAACGATTGGGCGCGCCAACAGGATATTCATCACGGCCTGTGTGGTACGGTCTATGGAGATGACGAAAGGTCGGTCCAGCTCCTGCTCCAGCGGACTTCTGGTCAGGGACACTATACTGAGCAGGACACACGCTTCGTCAACACATTGGTACCCCACCTGCAACATGCCTTGCTGGCAGCCGGACAGATTGCGCAGGTGCGGGTGGAGGCTGACGCCATAGCGCGGGCTGCTGAGAGCGAGGCCCGTCCTTTTCTCCTGTTGGACCGGCAGTTGCGGATACGCTACTGCAGCCCGCTGGCGGAAAAACTGCTGGTAGAGGGCGAGGTGCTGACCAGCCACAACGGTCGTCCGGTGCTAACCGACCACAGCTGTGACCGGCGCCTCAAGAAGCTGCTGCGCCAGTGCCTGGATGGGGCCATCAGCCACACATTTGCTGGTGGCGGCAGCATCACGGTACAGCGGCCGGGAAGGCTGAATCTTTATTTACTGCTGCGACCGGTGCATCCAGCTATGCCTCTGCTGGCAGGGGAGACAGATGTCTTTGTCGCCATCTACTGCCATGATCCGCAAGCCGCCGTCCGTCTGGACCAGGAGCGGCTGCGGGAACTTTATGGCCTCTCTGCAGCAGAGGCCCGTGTTGTTGTAGCGTTGGTCGCGACGCCCGATTCCGAGAACCTGGCCAGGCAGTGCTGCATCAGTCTGAACACTCTGCGCTCCCATCTCAAATCCGTGTATCTTAAAACTGAGTCGAACAGCCGGGCAGAGCTGATGAAACGACTGTTGACCAGCCCCGCCCGGGATTCCAGAACGGAAAGCGAGAGTTGATGGTCATGTCCCGTCCCGCCGCGCCCCTTGATACCTGTTGCCTCTCCACCCATGACGGCCTCGCCATGTGTTGTGATCATGGCGGTCATGGGGAGCCTTTGCTGCTGTTCGTGCACGGCTGGACCTGTCGTCGCTCCTACTGGTCGTGGCAGCTGAAGCATTTCGCCACCGACTGGCGGGTCGCCGCCCTCGACCTGCCTGGCCACGGCGAGTCACCCGCCAACGGCCGCAAGGAGTGGTCCGTTGCCGCCCTGGCCCGGGACGTGGCGGCCTGTGCCAAGGAACTGGACGCCCCCGAGGTGATCCTGATCGGCCACTCCATGGGCGGAGCCGTGGCCCTGGAGGCCGCCCGGCTGCTGACCGAGCAGGCCCGGACCGTGATCCTGGCGGACACCTTCGCCATCGATTACGGGGGGCTGGATACGGACACAGCCCACACCCTCGCCGCACCCTTCGAAACTGACTTTGCCGGCGCCATCGCCGGCCTGGTCGAACAAACCTCCACCGCCGCCACCCCGGAAGATCTCAAGCGCCGTCTGGTCCGGGAGATGACTGCCGCCGACCCCGCCTGGGCGCTGCCCCTCTGGCGCGACCTCCTCACCTGGAACCCCGCGGCCGCCTTCGCCGAGCTGCGGATTCCTCTCTACGCCATCAACGGCGACCTGATCCCGGACTCGGCCCGGCAGCGCTGCGCACCTTACGTTCTCGAAACGCTCCTGCCCGGCGCCGGTCATTTCCTCCAACTGGAGAATCCCGCCGCCTTCAACCGGGCGCTGGCAACGGTTCTCTCCTACTAAAGACTTTTCAGGCTTTCACTGCCCTCCTCTTTCTCTCCCCGGTTTGACTTCTTTTTTAGTCCATCGTTTTTCAAAATCACCCATTTGGGTGATGTGCGACACCTGCACGACCGATTATTCTGAAGACATATTGTGGAGATCGTTCGCGCATGGGCTGGACGGAGCCCTTATTTGGCCCGCTGGCTGTGCATTTAACAGAGAGCTGGACGAAGTTGGATTAGGCGCGGAGGTCGGCTTTGCAGCCACCGCCGTTTTCATTCAACGATAGCAGAGGAGGTAAAGATGATGAAGCAAGGAATTGGCAGACAGTGGCGGTGGGTTCTGGTCGTGATGCTGGCTCTCGGACCGGTCGCCTGCGGCGGCGACGGTGACGGCGATGATAACCCCGGGACTTCCTCGACCAATGCGGACCTCAGCGAAACCAGCGTGCAGACGGCGGTCGACAACATAGACACCTACGTTCCCGGCTGCGAGCCTGTCGGTGTTACTCCCCTGGCGTTTGCTGCCCCATCGGCAGCACCAGCCGCGGTTATTGAACTGGTTGACCTGCTCCGGTTGGCCGCAGGAGGGGCGACGGATGAAGCTAACGTGCGCACTCTTGCCCTGCCGGCCATCGGCGGGCAGACGATCGATGGGGATTGCGGGGGGAAGGCTGACATCAGCAGCAACCATGAGTCGGGGACCACAACCTTCAGTGTCAGTTTCACCAACTTCTGCGTGGAAGACAGTACCTCTTCCAGCGGCCAGACCAATCTCGACGGCGCTCTGACCCTGAAAGAGATCGGCACACCGACGGACTTCGGACCGGAAATTTCCCGCGTCACCGCCACTGTGCCGAGTCTGACGGTAGTCTCCGACGGTGAAACCACCACCCTGACCCTCGGGGAACTCTCCTACGACTATGGCACGCCCGGCGTGACCCCCGGCACGCCCACCCAGGCCACCCCTGACCGCATTTCCATCGACCGAGTGACCATCGATTACGTCAGCAAGGGCAAGAAGCACAGCCTGAGCGACCTCTCCGCCACCACCTGGGAAGCGGGGTCAGACATGGTGGTGGGCATCGACAAAGGCCGCTACGACACCACCTCCAGCGGCTATGTCGACATCTCCACCGGCGACCCCCTGGTTCTGAATCCCGACGGTGTCTTGACAGGCGGCTCTCTCGATCTCAGCGGCGCCGACGGGACGGTGACCGTCACACCGTCCCCGGCCGGCATCGACATCTTCGAGGTGGCGGTGGACGGCCAGTCCATGGATACGGCCGTGGACTGCTCCAGTGGTGCCGGTTTGCTGTCCCAGCTCCTGCTTTGATGGCAGGCTTCTGATTTAACCTATCGGCCCGCCGCACTGGCCATAGCCGGCGGCGGGCCCTTTCCCCCCCCTGGAAACCCGACGCCATGCGCACCTTGCTCTCGGCCCGGCGCCGCATCCTGCTGGTTCTGCTGCTGCTGGCTCTCACCGGCCTGTTCTGGATTTACCACGCCGGAGGCGTCACGCCGCGCCCGGTGCGCTTTGCGGTGGCCAGCGATCCCCACCTCTACGACCCGACCCTGGGCACCGATGGGCCCGTCTTCGCCGACTACGTGGCCGGCGACATCAAACTCATGGCATGGAGCGAAGCGATCTTCGATCGTTTCCTTGTCGAGCTGTGGGCCCTTGAACCGCGCCCGGACTTCCTGCTGCTGTGCGGCGACCTGACCAAGGATGGCGAACAGCACAACCACCGACGCATGGCCGAGCGCCTTGCCCGACTGGAAGATGCCGGCATCGAGGTGTTCGTGGTGCCAGGCAACCACGACATCGACAACCCCGCCGCGCAGCGCTACACCGCCGGCGGCGCCGAACCCGTCGTCAGCCTCGACAGCTCGGGCTTTGCGGCCCTTTATGCCCGCTTCGGTTATCAGCAGGCACTGGCCCGTGACCGCCATTCCCTGAGCTATGTGGCGGAACCGGTCCCGGGAGTACGGTTGCTGGCGATCGACTCCCGGGTCCAGGTGGGAAACGCCCAGGTGGGTGGGAAGCTGACGCCGGCGACGCTGGAATGGCTGCTCGTTCAGCTGCGCCGGGCGCGGCATGAGGGAGCCGTGGTCCTGGCCATGATGCATCATGGCCTGCTCGAACATTACCGCGGCCAGGGCGAGTTTTTCCCCGAGTTTCTGGTTGACAACCACGCTGACGTCTCCACGGCGTTGGCCGCAGGTGGCCTGAGGGTGATTTTCACCGGCCATTTTCATGCCCAGGATGTCACCCGGCGGACCTGGCCGGACGGCGCCTGCCTGACCGATGTGGAGACCGGCTCCACGGCATCCTGGCCATCTGCGTACCGTCTGGCCCGTCTGGATCCGGAGACGGCCCGGTTGTCGCTAACGACCCGGAAGATCGCTGCCCCGCAGGCGGGGGCGTTTGCCGCCGCGGAAGACAAATTCCCGTCCTTTGCCCGGCGCTCCCTCGAACGACAGCTGACGAAACTGGTTGCCGCCGCCATGGCCGAGCACACCACGTTGTCAGTAGACCGTCGCACGCAACTGGCGCCAGCGGTGGTGGCCGCCGCCCTGGCGCACTATGCCGGGGACGAAGTGCCCACGTTCGAGACGTTCCGGGCGGCACTCAAAATGGCCAGGCAGGGGCGCGGCAGCGAGGTGACGGTCGGCCGGTTGCTGCTCTCGCTCTGGCATGATCTGCCACCGGCCGACCGGACTCTTGAACTGCATCTGGAGGATAGCTGTGATGAACATTGAAGGGCGCCCCGGCTGGAGCCGTTACTGTACCGTGATTCTGCTGCTGGTGGCACTGTGGGGGTCCAGCGGTGGTGTCGACGACGAAGAGGTCACCCCGGAGCAGGTATTGAACGAAGCCCGGGTGGACCTGCTGGCCGCCGAGGACTATCTCTTTCCCGCCACCATCGACCCCGACAGCCCGCCGGTTCTGCTCGTTTTGCGGCGCTGGGATCGGGTCTTTGCCGGTGCCCCTCTTGGGGCAAGTTGAAAAAAACGGACACCAACGTTTGCACTATAAACAGAGGTGTTCAATAAACCAAAGCTTGCATGCCCGTTACTCGAAGGAATTTCGAATTGAGACTGTAAAACTGGTATCGAAGGCCGCGTATCTGCCTATGAAGCACCGCTTCACCTCAGCCGTTTTCTATAGAGCAGCTACGTCAGGCCTGGCTTCATGCATTTAAACGCTGCGTTAAAAGCCGGTCGAAGGCCGAAGCGAACTTCTGGCGATCCGTCGTCCCCATACGCCCCGGGCCTCCCTGAACCAACCCGGTTTCACGCAACTGATGCAGCAGATCGCGTGTAGAGAGGCGTTCGCCGATATTATCTTCCGAATAAATCTCCCCGCGCGGATCGATGGCAATCCCGTTTTGTGCGACAATTCGTGCCGCCAGGGGAATATCCGCTGTGATCACAAGATCTGTGGCCGCTGCGTGTTCGACAATATAATCATCCGCGGCATCATCGTCACCAGCCACTCGAACGGATGAGATCAGCGCCGTATGCGATCTTGACAGGTCGGTGTTGGCCACCAGGCACACCGGAACCTGCACACGTTTGGATGCCCGAAAAACAATCTCCTTGATCACGCGCGGGCAGGCGTCGGCGTCAATCCAGATCTTCATCGCCGCCCCCGGTTGCGGTTTCCGCCTGGACAACTCGGCAATCTGTCCTGCGGCTGTCGCTGCTTCGCAAGATCGTCGCGCACCTGCTTGACGCTTCGCTCATAGACGATCTCGCGCCCCATGATGCTGCCGGCATAGGCCAACCCGTTATCCGTCGGGGTCAATTTGCACTTGAGGCTGTTGACGCCCTCGCCGAGAATAATCCAGATAGCATCCACTCTCCTGCTATCCACCAGAACATCAAGCATCCTGTCGTTTTCGGTCCTCACCCTGATTTTTTCATCTTCCATAATATCTCACACTCCTTCTATATTTAAAGTTAAAGGTTCCATTTGAGAATTGCCAAGATATCTTTCGGACTGAGCCTTTTCGTGCTGGTTCTTTCGCTGGGCTACTCCCTCTACGAAATCGCCATCCTTGAAGACCTGGGGAAGGCGAGAGAACCCCGCAGACCATAAAAATGGCTCAACCGTCTGTCCTTTATGCGTCTTGCGATATAATACCTGAGAAAGAAAAGGTCAGGATACTTACGGTATCTTTCTCTGGATGGGGGCGCTTATGAGGGGTTTTGTCCGATATCTGTTTTTTCTGCTGTTGCCCGGGCTGGTGATGTCCTGCGCAACGGCACCTGAAATGCCACAGGTCAAGGATCCGTCCTTTGCCGCACGCGGCATTAAAACGGTCGCACTGCAGCCAGTTATCTTCCGCGGTAGCACCTATGAGCGTCCCATGACCTATTGCGAACGGGATATTCCCAATCAATTGCGCTTTCACCTGGGACGATTCCTCGAACAAAAAGGCTACCGGGTCAAACGCATCGACCGCCCGCCGCAGCCCCACAGCAGTTTGCCGGACCCTCTCGCCACGGAGAACCCCTACACGGTCCTGGCCCAGACGCCCATGGAAGCCGACGCCGTGCTGGTCGTGTGGGTCGATCACTACAAACATCTGGGATTATGCGAGCATGTTCGCGCCAAGGGACTTGAGATTCAGGCGACGGCCGCCCTGTTTTCCGTCGCGGAAAGCGCGGAGATCTGGCGCAACAGCGCGTCTGAATCCGACTTCTCCAGCGGAGACCCCGTGACCTGGGTGACGCACCGGGTCCCGTTGGAGCTGCTGCTTACCCTGCCGGATGCTCCCTGAGCCTGTCGGCAAACGATCAGTCTTCAATCGTTGCAATGAGCTTTTTCTCGTAGGGGGCGCCGCACGCTCAGCAGGCGCAGAAGGTATTCGAGAGTGAAGGCAATAGTGAAAAACCACTCGACCGTCACCAGCAGCTCGCTGTATTTCTGCCGCAGGGGCGCAACACTTTCCGCCATAACCGCCGCAACGCTGAGCAGAATACTGAGGATCAGACCAACGTCGAAGGCTTTGCCAAGCGGCGTATCCGCCTCGAAGATGATCTCGTGCAGGCGGTGACGCCAATCACTTTGATTGTGCCCGGAAGAATTGAGATCGCTGCTCATGAATTTGCGCCTCAGAAAAATTCCCGCAGACTTTCATCAATCCCCATCAGCGTCTGATACCAGAACTCGCGGGCGGCTTCGAGCGGATCCTGGTTGAACTTCTCCAGCCACTGGTCCAGGCGCGGGTCGGTGATTTTATCCACCTCCTTTTTGCGTTTCAGGAAGCTGTGGATGAAGTCGATGTTGCGCTGCGAATCCCAGAAAACCGGAGTGTTGCCGCTGTTGATGCGGGTGGCGAGGATCTCGATGCTGCGCAGATAACGCTCTTTACAATCGTAGAGGGAGTCCATCACGTCGGGCAGCATCTCTTCCGCCCAGCCGCGGTGGAAGCGGCAGGTGCCGAGATTGTCGACAATCAGCTCTTTTTTCAGCCGATCGGCGCACATGCGCCCCAGCGTGCGCGGCGGGATAAACTCGTCGCTGTAAATCATGTAGTATTTGCCCATGATCGCCATCGGCGCCAGCACCCCGGAGACCCAGTACTGATTGGGGACCATCCAGCCGCGCCGGCCGAAGGCGACATGCACCAGGCGATCATGCAGGGCGGTGCCTTTAGCGCGGGAATGAATGCGGCTCCACTTGCGCACCCCCTCCCTGAAATCGATCATGCCGCGCCGCGCGAGGATGGCGTCGATCAGCTCACATCCCAGCTCGGCGTTGTGCATGGAGTCGGCCACCACGTCGAAGTCATCCAGCTGCCAGCGCGGCAGGCGTGTGACGCCGAGCTCTTCGCGACTCAGCACTCCTTCGTCGAGCAGATCCATCAGCCAGGCCAGCACGCCGCCGCCGGAGATGGCATCGAACCCCATGGCGTCACAGTGATGATTGAGCTTTTCCGCCGCGCGCTGATCAAAGATGCCGCACAGCGGACCCATGGTCTGATAGGGCTCATAGTCTTTTTTGTAGCGACCGTTCATCTTCTTGCAGACCGCGACGCAGGGTTCGCCACAGGTGGCCTGCTGCTTGTTCTCGACGGTCTCCTCGTTGAACTGCTTGAGGTAATGATCGATCACGAAGTTCTGATGCAGGGCCTGGCGCTGCTGATGACTCCAGTCCATGGTGCGATAATTAAACGCCAGAATGCGGCCGTCCATGTTGGCGTAGTTGACGCCTAATGTACCGCCGGTGCGCAGTTTTTCCTCATAGCGGTACTTGCTGGTGACCTCAAGGTCCTTCTGCATCAGACGCAGGTTGTACTTGTTCTGAAACCATTCGTCGGCCACCTTTTTATCGCGAAAATCTTCCTCCACCAGCGTTCCGCCGTAAATAACGGCGACGATGCCGTGGGTCTGCGCCATGGCGCTGCCGAAGCCGCCGCGCCCGGCCCAGGTGTCAACGTAGCTGAGTTCCCCCTTTTTGATGGGCACCGAGACGATGCCGCCCATATCGGTGTGCATGGCCGCGGGACCGGTGGCGAGAATGCGCGGGTCCTTCTCGTAGCGCTCACCGAACATGCGATAGGCCTCGTCCATCAGGGCGTAGGTGCCGGTGCGTCCTGCCCCCCAGATACGCGCCACATCGACAGGCACTACCTCGACTTCAATCTCTTCGCCGTGATTGCGGTTGAGGTACAACACAGACGGCACCGGCGCCCTGCCAACCAGGCTGACCATGTTGATCCCCAGATTGTTGAACACCAGCCCCGCGCCCCCCATGGAGCTGATGTAATTGCCCTGCCAACATGGCGAGAAACCAGTGACGACCAGGCGATTGGAACCGGGCAGGATGGAACCGGCAAAGATGCCCAC
>JAXHUR010000086.1:0-11033 GCA_034189505.1 Thermodesulfobacteriota bacterium
GGAGAATTTCAATGGCTAAAAGAGTGGTACTTGTGACCGGTGGCGCGCAGGGGATCGGACGTGCCATCTCCGAAGCGTTTCTACGGGCAGGAATGCGGGTTGCGATAGTTGATTGCGATGGACCGGCTTTGGATCAGGCCCGGCAGAGTTGTTTGCAATGGGGTGAAGTGCTTCCTTTGCGGTTTGATATGGCCGAAGCGAATGCGGCGAAGCAGGCTGTAGAACGGACCGTCTCGACCTGGGGTGGGTTGGATGTGCTCGTCAACAATGCAGGTATTATGGTTCGCAAGCCCCCGGAGGAGCTGAGCCTTGCAGAATGGCAGAGGGTTTTGGCGGTCAACCTGACCGCTGCCTTTCTTGCCAGTCGGGAGGCCGCCCCATTCCTGCGTGACAACCACGGCTGTATCATCAACATCGCCTCGACCCGCGCCCTGATGTCGGAACCTCACACCGAAGCTTATTCAGCCAGTAAAGGGGGCGTTGTGGCGCTGACTCACGCGCTGGCGATGAGCTTCGGCCCTGAAATCAGCGTCAACGCCATCAGTCCCGGTTGGATCGATGTCAGTGCCTGGGGCAAACAAGGCGAATCCGCCAGGCAAGCACTCACTGCCCAAGATCATGCCCAACACCCCGCCGGGCGTGTCGGTACCCCTGAGGACGTTGCACGCGCCGCTCTGTTTCTGGCCGACCCGGCTAATGATTTCATCACCGGCGAGAATCTGATCATCGATGGCGGTATGACGCGCAAAATGATCTACGTCTGAAAGTTTCCCGAGGGGTGTCCTGGCGGTGAACGTCCTTACCCTCTGCTCATGCTCACAAAAAGCTAACAATTCGGCGGTAGAAAGTGAAAGGCTCCGTGACTTGGAACTGTTCGGCAAGGGTGCAACTCCCATGACAAGGGATGATTTTCGCCGTCCATGGCCGCTCACCTGACGCCCTCCCTGGCGCCAGGCACTTTTGTCATGGGAGTTGAGCACCCCCGCGTTCAAGAATATGTCGCTGTCTTACCCCTGAAGAGGATCTGAAATATGGCGAAAGAAAACATCCTGGTGGTTGAGGATGAGGAAGATATCCTGGCCCTGGTGCACTACAACCTGGCCAAAGAGGGATACACCGTGACGCCCGTCACCAGCGGCGAGGAAGGGCTCAGGGCGATGGCGGGAAAATATCCGGACCTGATTCTGCTCGACCTGATGCTGCCTGGAATCGACGGCCTTGAGTTCTGCCGCCGCATGAAGAAAGATGCCGACACGGCGGCTATTCCCATTATCATGGTGACGGCGCGGGGGGAAGAGTCCGACGTGGTGGCGGGGCTGGAAATGGGGGCTGACGATTACGTCGTCAAGCCGTTTTCCACCAAAGTGCTGCTTGCCCGCGTCAAGAACGTGCTGCGGCGCCGCGAACGCGATTCCGGTGTCTCCCCGAATGATGACAGTCTCTCCATTCACGGCATCGTCATCCACCCCGGGCGTAACGAGGTGCTGGTGGATGGCAGCCCGGTCGATCTCACCTTCACAGAATTCCGGGTGCTGCACTTTCTGGCCAGCCGCCCCGGCTGGGTGTTTACACGTTACCAGATCGTCAACGCAGTGCGCGGCGACGACTACGCGGTGACCGATCGGGCGGTCGATGTGCAGATCGTCGGGTTGCGCAAAAAGCTCGGCCGCCATGGCGAGTGCATCGAAACGGTGCGTGGCGTCGGCTACCGTTTCAAGGACCAGGTTGGTTCATGAACCAGAAGCCCATTCTGAGGATTCGGCGCCGCAAGCTGATCTGGCAGATTTTCCCCGCTTTTCTGCTGACGATTCTCCTCTCTCTTGGAGCGGCCGGAATCTATTTCTCCCAGGTTCTGCAGAAGTTCTATCTGCAGGAGACGGTTGGTAATCTCAGTGCTCGCAGCATTCTGCTGGAGAATGCGATTGAGCCTTTGCTGATGCGTGAAGATCTTGCTGCCATCCAGAATCTGGTGACCCGCCTCGGGCGCGAAACCGAAACCCGCATCACGGTAGTGGACACCGAGGGCAGGGTGCTGGGCGACTCTGACGAGCAGCCCTCTCGTATGGATAACCACGGTGGTCGCCCTGAGATCCGTGCGGCACTCGAAGGCGGCACCGGCCACGCGGTGCGCTACAGCCACACCCTGAACCGCAACATGGTCTATGTGGCGGTTCCCATCCGTTATGAAGGTGTGCTCGTCGGCAGTGTGCGCACCTCTTATTCCGCCCGATCCATCGATGAAACCCTGTCCGGGGTTCGCTCACGGCTGGGTTTCGGCGGGCTTGGCGTGGCGCTGCTGGCGGCTTTGATCAGTTTGAGCATCTCGCGGCGCATCAGCCGCCCCCTGGTAAAAATGAAGGACGGGGCGGAACGCTTCGCCCATGGGGAACTCGACCGGCGGCTGCCGGTGGAGGGGACCGAGGAAGTCGCCGGGCTGGCCGAAGCCCTCAATCAGATGGCGGCCCAACTCGATGAACGCATCCAGACGGTTCTGCGTCAGCGCAATGAACAGGAAGCCGTGCTGCGCAGCATGGTCGAAGGGGTGCTTGCAGTGGATGAGGATGAGCGTATTCTCCGCATCAACAGCGCGGCCGGAGAGCTTCTGGGAGTCGACCCCCGCGCCGCCGAAGGGCGCATGATTCACGAAGTGGCGCGCAAGGCAGATCTGCAGCGCTTCGTCGCGCGGGCCCTGGCGGGCAGTCGACCCGTTGAAGGGGAGGTGGTCCTGCGTGGCGAAAAGGGGGAACTCTATCTGCAGGCTCATGGTTCGCGTCTGCTTGACAGCCAGGGAGAGAGCATCGGTGCGCTGGTGGTGCTCAACGATGTGACCCGGTTGCGGCGGTTGGAGAACGTGCGGCGTGATTTTGTGGCCAATGTTTCTCATGAGTTGAAAACTCCGATCACTGCCATTCGGGGCTTTGTCGAAACTCTGCTCGACGGAGCCATCGACTCGAAAGAGGATGCCCGTCGCTTTCTCGAAATCATTATTCGTCAGTCAGAGCGCTTGCAATCCATTATCGAAGATCTTCTTTCCCTGTCGCGCATCGAGCAGGAGAGCGAAAAGGGCGGGATCGAACTGCAGGAGGGTCCGGTGCGGTCGGTGCTGCTTTCCGCAATCCAGTCCTGTGAACCGACTGCGCAGCAGAAATCCGTGGAATTGCAGCTGGTTTGTGATGACGCCCTGCGATCGCGTCTGAACGCGCCCCTGCTGGAGCAGGCGGTTGTGAACCTGATTGACAATGCCGTTAAATACAGCCCCGAAAACAGCGTCGTTCTGGTGCAGGCGATGTCGCGCGGCGATCAGGTGGTGATCGAAGTTCGTGATCAGGGACGCGGCATCGCCCGCGAGCATCTTCCCCGGGTTTTTGAACGGTTTTATCGGGTCGACAAGGCGCGCAGCCGCAAGCAGGGAGGGACCGGCCTGGGGCTGGCCATTGTCAAGCATATCGCCCAGGCGCACGGAGGTCGGGTCACGGTGGAAAGCGAACCAGGCAGCGGCAGTACCTTCCGTCTTCATCTGCCGCAATAAAAAAATGACAGCGACACCTCTCTTGCCGACTTCTCACCTTCTGCTAACACGAGGCTAACAGAACTGTCTATAATACGTTAGCAACAAGGTTGGCCGAAGCGGATGAATTCCCCGCTGAAGGCTGCTCTCATTCCCATCAAGGAGAAGAAGGCATGTTGCGTACCCTGAAAAAAATTTTGAAATCCGGTCCCCTGGCTGCTACGGTCCTGACCGCCACCCTGTTTGTGACAAATCTGGCTGCCGCAGACACCCTGGAGGTCGATCCCAATCTGCCGTCCTACCAGAAGGTGCAGGGCGTGTCCGGCAACCTCAACAGTGTCGGCTCCGACACCCTCAACAATCTGATGACCTTCTGGGCGGAGAACTTCCGCAAGATCTACCCCAATGTCAACATCCAGATCGAGGGCAAGGGGTCGAGTACCGCACCGCCGGCGCTGATTGAAGGAACCGCCCAGATCGGTCCCATGTCCCGCAAGATGAAGAACGAGGAGATCGAGAAGTTTGAAAGCAAGTATGGCTTCAAGCCCACCACCATCGGGGTGGCTCTTGATTCTCTCGCCGTCTATGTCAACAAGGACAATCCGGTCGAGCAACTCTCACTGCCCGAGGTTGACGCGATCTTTTCCAAGACCCGCAAAGGCGGCTACCCCCGTGACATCCAGACCTGGGGACAGGTGGGCGTCGAGGGTAGGCTGGCCGGCATGCCGATCAGCATCTATGGCCGCAACAGCGCATCCGGCACCTACGGCTACTTCAAAGAAAAGGCGCTTTTCAAGGGTGACTACAAGGACACCGTCAAAGAGCAGCCCGGTTCGGCCTCGGTTGTGCTGGCGGTCACCGAAGATAAGGCCGGCATCGGTTATTCCGGCATCGGTTATAAGACTTCCGGAGTCAAGGCCATCGCCCTGAGCAAAAACGAGGGTGAGACTGCCTACGAGCCGAGTTATGAAAATGTACTCCAAGGCAAGTACCCCCTGGGGCGTCTTCTTTACCTCAATATTGTCAAAAAGCCGGGCGAAGAACTTTCACCCCTGGTCAAAGAATTCGTCAAATTCATCCTCTCGAAGGAAGGTCAGGAGATCGTGGTCAAGGACGGCTACCTCCCTCTTCCGGCAAATATCGCTCAGCAGCAACGCGCGCTGCTGGACTGAGGCGACTCTGCGGTAAAAGAAGCGAGTCGACCTGGTTTAGACAAACTTAAGCACGGGTTCCGTCCCTCGCCTCACAGGAGGAGGGGCGGAACCCGCGCGTTTATTTGACGGGGCTGAGCCCGCAGGAACGAATTGCATGGATCAAAGCCTGCTGAAACGGATCAAACGCAGGGACCGTCTGGCGCGCTGGCTGATTACCGCCGGCGGGTTTTCTGTCATTTTCTGCGTTATTTTCATATTAGTGCTGATCGCTGAGGTCAGCCTGCCCCTGTTCAAGGACCCCGAGGCGGAGATCTTCGCCAAATACAGGGTGTCCGATCCGGTCGCTGACGACGATCAGATTCTGGCCACCGGGGTCGACGAGTACCTTGAGAATGCCTTTGTGATCAACTCGGCAGGGAGGGTGCGCATCTTCGATAACAATACCTCTGAGCTGCGTGCGGAGGTAAAGCTGGATTCCCCCGGGAGTCCGGCGGCGTTGCCGCGGCGCATCGAGTGGGGTGGGGATGGATCGCGTTTTTCCACTCAGTGGAGCGACGGATCCCTGTCCCTCGATCATATCCACTTCAAGACCAGTTTCGACGATGAGGGTATGCGCACCTTGCCCTTTGAAGTGACGCAGGATGTTGTATTCCCCGCGGTGACGCCTGTTCCGCAGCGCTCCCTGGCTAGGATAGGAGACGGCCGCGCTGTGCGGGTGGACCTGCTGCAGGACAACCGGGTACGCGTCCTGCGCAGATTGACGGTCAGTGATCTCTTCGGCAACGAAAGCACTGAAGAGATCAGCCATGTCCTCGATGACGCCGGTGATTCCGCCATAACCGCCCTGGCCCTGGATACTCATGGCTCAGATATCTATGCGGGTACCGCCGATGGACGGTTGCTGCACTGGAATGTGTCGGAGGACCGGGATGCGCAGCTGGTGGAGACGGTCGAGGCTTTTCCCGACCAACGCGCTATTACCGCTCTGGCCCTTGTTTACGGAGATATATCGCTGGCGGTCGGTGATGAGAAAGGCGGCGTAACCACCTGGTTCGGTGTGCGTGAGACGGAAGAGGGCGAGCGCCGCCTGCGCCTCATTCACAAGCTCAGGTCGCACATCGAAGCGGTTACGGAACTGGTCCCTTCGCAGCGCGACAAGTCGCTGCTCAGCATCGGTGCCGACGGGACGGTGCATTACGATTATATGACGAGCGAACGGCATCTGCTGACGCTTTCGGGAATGCATCCGATGCGGTTGGTCGGGCTCAGTTCCCGCAACAACGGGGTGGTGGGGATCGATGAACGCGGTGAAGCCATTGTCTGGAAGGTGGATAATCCCCACCCGGAAATCAGTTTTCAGACGCTGTTCGGCAAGGTCTGGTATGAAAGCTACGACGAGCCGGCATACGTCTGGCAGTCTTCATCCGGCTCCGACGATTTCGAGCCGAAAATGAGCCTCACCCCTTTGATCTTCGGCACGATCAAGGGAACGGCCTATGCCATGCTGTTCGCCGTCCCCCTGGCACTGCTCGGCGCCATCTATACCAGCAATTTCGCCCGCCCCGCATTCCGCGCTGTCATCAAGCCGACGGTGGAGATCATGGCGGCGATCCCGACGGTCATCATCGGTTTTCTCGCCGCGCTGTGGTTTGCGCCGATTCTGGAACGCAGCATCGTCGGCTTTTTTCTCAGTGCCGTTCTTTTGCCGACTTTTCTGCTGGCCGGGGTTTTCGCCTGGCAGGGCCTGCGCAAGATACCCATTCTCAAGCGTATTGAGCGTGGCTGGGAGTTTCTGCCCCTGATCCCCATCCTGATTCTGGCCGTCTATATGGCGCTGCATCTGGGACCCTTCCTTGAAATGGCCCTGTTCGACGGAAATTTCACCCTCTGGATGTTTCAGGAGGCAGGGGTGCGTTACGACCCGCGTAACTGCATCGTGATCGCCTTTGCTCTCGGGTTTGCCGTTATCCCCATCATTTTCACCATTGCCGAGGATTCCCTCTCCAATGTACCGAGCAGTCTGAGGGCGGCTTCCTTCGCCATGGGAGCCAGTCGTTGGCAGACCGCCTGGCGGGTTGTGCTGCCTTCGGCCAGCCCCGGTATATTCGCGGGCACGATGATCGGCTTCGGCCGTGCCATCGGTGAGACCATGATCGTGCTGATGGCAACCGGCAACACGGCGATTATGGACTGGAGCCTGTTCAACGGCATGCGCCCTTTGTCCGCCAATATTGCGGTGGAGATCCCAGAAGCGCCGGTGGGCGGAACCCTTTACCGGGTCCTGTTTCTGTCCGCCGTGATTCTGTTTCTGATGACTTTCGTTCTGAATACGGTGGCGGAAATCGTTCGTCAACGTCTGCGCCGCAAATACGGTCAGTTTTAGGGGAAGTGCTTCATGAGCGAGAAAACATTACAGGGAAAATCCATAAAAAAATTCTGGAGCATCGGCGAGCCCTGGGTCTGGGTCACCGGTGCAGCCCTCTCAACCACGCTGCTGATCTGTGCGACCCTGATCATTGTCGTGATGGTCAACGGCCTCGGCGTGTTCTGGCCGTCGCAGGTGGTGTTGCTGCAACTCAAGGACGGTCAGCAGGTTGCCGGCGAGATCGTAAAACGCGAAGCGACCGCGCTTGGCGATGGTCAACGCCTTCAGCTCAAGGTCGGTAACCGCGATCTCTACGGCATGGATTTCCGCTGGATCGATCTCGACCAGGTGACGCAGATGTCGAATCCGCCAGATCTGGTTGTTCTCGAGCGTCAGGAGTACGGCAATTTCTATGGTTATCTTCAGAGGGTAGAGGCTCCTGGAGTAGAAAACCTGCGAGAGCCTGACCCTGTTGCGCTTTTCCACCAGGTTCGCGAGAACATGGCCGGCAAACTCAAGGAGGCCGAACAGATCGACCATCGCATGGCGAAGCTCAATCGCAAGTTGAATCAGATACGCCGCGATCTGCTTAAACTCGGCTATCAGGGAGTTGATCCCGGCAGTCCGCAGTTCGCCGATTTAACCCGCAGACAGTTGGTGCTGCGTGAAGACTTCGAGGAGCTGATTGAGCAGCAGGGCCGAGTGGCCGCGTCTCTGAATCTCTTTCAGGCCACTTTCACCGATGCCTCCGGTCGCGAGAAAACCATGCCGCTGGTGGACATTGTGCGTCTCTATCAACCCAACGATATGTCGGTCGGCAGCAAAATCTTATTTTACCTTGGCAAGATCAAGGAACTGTTTGTGGAAGACCCGCGTGAATCCAACACCGAGGGTGGGCTTTTCCCGGCCATCTTCGGGACCGTCATGCTGGTCTTCGTCATGAGCCTTTTCTCTTTTCCTCTCGGGGTCATTGCCGCCATTTACCTGCGCGAATATGCTAAAGACGGCACCATCGTGCGACTGGTGCGTATCGCGGTCAACAACCTGGCGGGAATTCCGTCCATCGTCTACGGGATTTTCGGCCTGGGATTTTTCGTCTACGGCATCGGCGGGGCCATCGACCAGCTGTTTTTTCCGGAGCGCCTGCCGACGCCGACTTTCGGCACCGGCGGAATTCTGTGGGCCAGTCTGACGTTGGCGCTGCTCACCGTGCCGGTGGTGATCGTCGCCACCGATGAGGCGCTCGGAGCCATCCCCGCCGGTGTGCGCGACGGTTCCCTGGCCCTGGGGGCGACCAAATTCCAGACCCTGGTGCGCATACTGATTCCTATGGCCTCCCCGGGCATCATGACCGGGTTGATCCTCGCCATGGCTCGCGCCGCCGGTGAGGTGGCGCCGCTGATGATTACCGGAGTGGTCAAGCTCGCTCCCTCGTTGCCTCTGGATGGAGAATTTCCTTTTCTGCATCTGGACCGCAAGTTCATGCACCTGGGCTTTCATATCTACGACATCGGGTTTCAATCGCCCAATGTCGAGGCCGCCAAGCCGATGGTGTTTGTTACAACGCTGTTGCTTGTGCTGATCGTGCTGGTGATGAGCAGTTTTGCCATCTACCTGCGCAATAAAATGAAGAAACGCTACACTTACAGTGCTTTTTGATTCTTTCCTGATGCGCAATGCAGAGAACAAAATTATCTCTAAAGGATAGATATGACAATGAAGTCGACGGAAATTCAGATCACCGATCCGGTGATCGAAGTCGAGAAACTCAATTTCTACTATGGATCAACGGAGGCTCTGCATAACATCGACCTGCAGTTCCCCCGGCGTCAGGTCACGGCACTGATCGGCCCCTCCGGATGCGGAAAATCAACGTTTCTGCGCTGCCTAAACCGGATGAACGACATGATCGACGGCACGCGCGTCGAAGGCAGCCTGCGGCTCAACGGCATGGAAATCAATTCCGCCAACCTGGACGTTATCGAGCTCAGACGGCGGGTCGGTATGGTGTTTCAGAAATCCAACCCTTTCCCGAAATCGATCTTCGAGAATGTCGTCTATGGATTGCGCATCGCCGGCATCAAGGACCGTACCGTGCTGGCAGAGACCTGCGAAAAAGCCTTGCGCGGGGCCGGCCTGTGGGATGAGGTCAAGGACCGTCTCAACCAGTCGGCTCTCGGGTTCTCCGGCGGGCAGATGCAGCGCCTCTGTATCGCCCGCGCCATCGCCGTCAACCCGGAGGTCATCCTGATGGATGAGCCGTGCAGCGCCCTTGATCCCAAGTCCACCGCTCGTGTGGAGGAACTGATCGGCGAGCTGCGCGAGAATTACACCATCATCATCGTCACCCACAACATGCAACAGGCGGCGCGCGTTTCTGACTACACGGCCTTTTTCTTCGAAGGGCTTCTGGTGGAATTCGGGTTGACGGACCAGCTTTTCATGAAGCCGCGCAACAAGCAGACGGAAGATTACATTACCGGGCGCTTCGGGTAATTGCCATCACCTGAACCCCCAAGAGAGAAGGAACTCTAAATATGACTCTGCACATGCAGCGGGAGATAGACCGCCTGAAAAAAAGCATTCTCAGCCTCAGCGCCATCGTAGAGGAAAGTGTTCAGAAAGCAGTTCTGGCGGTTGAGAACCTGGATGTGGAACTGGCGCGCAAAGTGATGGAGAGTGACGATCAAATTGACGACCTTGAGGTCGATCTGGAAGAGGAATGCCTTAAAATTCTTGCGCTGCACCAGCCTGTCGCCAACGATCTGCGTTTCATCATTGCGGTTCTCAAAATCAACAACGACCTGGAGCGGATCGGAGATTTGGCGGGAAATATCGCCGAGCGGACCATAGCGCTGGCCGAAGAGAAAGAAAGAATTGTTGCCCCGTCACACTTCCCGGCCATGGTGGTGGGCGTCGAGGAGATGCTCAAGAAAAGCCTCGACGCCCTCGTCAATCTCGATCTGAGACTGGCTGCTCAGGTCTGCCGCATGGACGATCAAATTGATAAACTGCACGCGCAAACCTACTCTTTGGTGAAACAGAAGGTCCGCAGCAACCCCGATCAGCTCGACAGTTTTCTGCATTACCTGACGATTTCGCGCCACCTGGAGCGCATTGCCGATCTGGCCACCAATCTGGCCGAAGACGTAATTTACATGATTGAGGGGGATATTGTGCGCCACACGGGGCTGGCGCGTTAAGCTGCGCTGAGAACTTTTCCTTTTTTAGTTTTCTGCCGCAAAACACGCTTGATAAATTAGGCTTTAATAATTACAGTGGAGGGGTGGCCTCACCACATAAAGTCTGATTTCTCACTCCGTCTCCGAAACGCATCGGTTTTCATGATGAAGGGGCGGATTTTCCTGGCGGGTGTTTTTGTGAGCAGAAATTTTTGCGCGCGCATTGTTCTGATCTTATCTCTCCTGCTGTTTGCCGCGACCGGTGCATATGCACGTCTGGCTGTCGGGGGTGTCGAGGGCAGTGAAGGTTTTTCCGGCAACGCACAGAACATGAAAGCTCTGAGCGAATACCTGGCGGAAAAGCTGGACCAGCCGGTTCACGTGCATATGTTTCGTGACTCCGAAACTCTGCAGACCTGGATGAGCCGCCATCGCGAAGTCGATATTGCCTTTGTTCACATGGACTTTGTGCGTCAGCGACCTGCCGGTGAATTTCTCCACCTGATGGACCTCCAGATTCTGGGTCGAAGGCAGTTGTCACCTCTCCTTGGAATCGCCCGCCAGGGGCTCACCTCCCGAAGCCTGGATGCCATCCATCAGGCTCTGATATCGATGGATAAAGAACCTGCCGGGCGCCGGCTGCTGCAGCGTTTCGAGCTGGAGCGCTTTGTGGAGGTCGGCTCGGGACTGCCAAGAGCCACTGAATTTATTGCGCCCGTAAGGCCGGAGCCCAAGCCGGAGCCCAGGCCGGAAGCCAAGCCGGAAGCCAGGCCGGAAGCCAGGCCGGGCTTCCGGCTTGGGCTCCGGCTTGGGCTCCGGCCTGG
>JAXHUR010000087.1:0-10658 GCA_034189505.1 Thermodesulfobacteriota bacterium
AAGTTTTTGAGGCTGCATCTCGACCTGAAAAGAACGGCGGATCATAAAGATTTGGGGCACTCCAGTATTTCATCATCTGAAGAATAATCATGGTATCTCAAGCTGATCTTTGCTCCTTGCGGCGGAACTGCGGCCGGGCTAAATCGAAATGGCAGCGTGAGCTTTCCCTTGCGGTTGGAGTTCAGTCCGGCTACGCGCGTGGTGTCTCGCGAAAGGACTTTTCCGCGCGCATCGCGGACCGTGAGATCAATGTGACCGGGCAGGCGAACCTCGTGCATCCGCCGGACTCGACCGGAAACAATCACATGATCACTTTCCTGATACATCCGTGCCTGGTTGATTGTCACGGGGGACGATGACATAAGAACGGCCTGATATTCCGTCGCGTATTCCAACTGAACCGCGGTGGGCAGTTCAGCGGCTTGGGCCGAAGGAGAGACTGCGGGCGCGAAAACAGCAAATCCCAGAACGAGAAGGAAAATATTATGGGTTCGGCACATGGATTTTATCCTTTCCTCAGATGGCTTCACTGCCACGTTCACCGGTACTGATACGCACCGCCTGCTCGATGTTGCCCACATAAATTTTACCATCGCCTTTCAGGCCTGTATGTGCCGCTTTTTCAATAACCTGAACCAACTGGTCCACCAAGTCATCGCGACAGATGATTTCAACTTTGACTCCCGGACGGCAGTCATTATGCTGCTCGCCCTTCGCGCCTCCCCAGCCGATCCCGTATCCGCAGCTTTCCAGGACGCTCATGCCGGTCAGCCCCTCGATTTTGCGCAAGGCGCGGGTTACCTCGTCCAGCTTGTGTTTTTTGATGTAGGCTTTAATCTCCTTCATGATTTAGATCTCCTTTTCGACTTTGACGGCGAACCATTTGTAAAGGGCGGGAATGACCAGCAGGGTCAGGATTGTCGAGGTCACAAGGCCGCCGACCACCACGGTCGCGAGAGGCCGCTGAACCTCACTTCCAGTTCCGCCGGAAAAGAGCAGGGGGATCAAACCCAGAGCGGTCGTGAGGGCGGTCATGAGCACCGGCCTCAACCGCAGGCAGGCCCCTTTGATTGAGGCCTCGTCGATCGGCACCCCATCGCGAAGCAGTTGGTTGAGATAGGTGATCAGCACCATCCCGTTCTCCAGGGCGATGCCGAACAGGGCGATGAACCCCACCGAAGCGGGCACAGAGAGGTTCAGCCCGCTCAGCCACAATGCTGCAACGCCCCCGACCAGAGCCAGAGGGATGTTCAGCAGGATCAGAAGCGCGTTGCGCAGGATGCCGAAGCTTGAATAGAGCATCAGGCAGATGATGAGCAGCGTAATCGGCACCACGATCGCCAGGCGCTTGTTGGCCTGCTGCGCGAGTTCGAACTGCCCTCCCCAGGTGACGAAGTAACCCGGGGGCAGCTCGATTTTCTCATCAACGATTTTCTGGGCGTCTTCGACGAAGGTGCCGATGTCACGTCCGACCACGTTGCATTGCACGGTGATGAAGCGTTGGGCGTTCTCCCGGGTGATCTGAAGAGGTCCGACAATCTCCTCGATCGTTGCCAACTGGTCGAGGGGCACGAGAGCACCGCCAGGTGACTTGATCAAAATGTGGCTGATGGCTTCAGGCGTCCAACGCGCATCCTTGACGAAGCGCACAAAGATGTCGAAACGACGGATGCCCTCGAAGATCTGACCGGCGCTCACGCCGCCGACAGCGGCGCGGATGGTCTCCTGCACGGTGCTGAGGTTGATCCCGTAACGCGCGATGGCCTCGCGGTCGGGTCGGATCACCAACTGCGGTGCGCCGACCATCTGGGCGGCCTGCACGTCGGCAGCCCCTTCGATTTGCCTGATCTCGGCCACAATGAGGTCGGCCTTGGTCTTCAGGGTGTCCAGGTCATTGCCGAAGAGCTTGATGGCCAGCTCCGCCTTGACGCCGCCGACCATCTCGTCGACGGTGAGTTGGATCGGCTGGGTGATGTTGGTCGCCATGCCTGGAAAGTCCTTGAGCATGGCCCGGATTTTATTTTCAACATAGCGTTGATTTTGCTCCGGATCGGGCCATTGGCTGACGGGTTTGAGGATGACGTTGCTGTGGATGACGTTGATCGGGGCCGAGTGCGCCCCGACTTCGCCCCGGCCAACCCGCGTCACCACCTCTGCGACCTCGGGAATCTGCAGTACCCGCTTCTCCATCCGCATCGTCATTTTCTTGCTCTCGCTCAGGGAGGTCGAGGGCGCCATGGTGGCGTTGATCATGATGTCGCCTTCGGCCAGGCGCGGAGTGAACTCCATCCCCAGGCGGGGGAAGATCAAGGCGCCGCCTGCCAGAAGCGCCAGGGCAAGCACCACGGCAGCCCAGCGCTGCCGGACGAAAAAGCCTACGAGGGGCCGATAGACAATAAGCAGGGCGCGAACGAGGAGGTTGTCCTGCGCCGGTTCAGTCTCTCTGGAAGGTTCTTCCGCTGAGGATTCTGGAGATTTTTCTTTTCCCTGTTTCGCGAACAGCCGCTCGCGCACTCGGGCCAGTGGCCCTGGCGCCTTGCCGCGCAGCCTGCGCGGCCGGCGCATCAGCAGATGGCTGAGCATGGGCGCGACGACCAGGGAGAAGATCAGCGAGCCGAACATGGCCAGGGCCACGGTGTAGGCCAGCGGGCGAAAGGTCTTGCCCTCGACTCCCTGGAGAGTAAACAGAGGCAGAAAGACCACGATAATAATAGTGACGGCAAAGGCGATGGGCCGGCCCACTTCGCGGCAGGCCCGGGCCACGATCTCGCGTCGCGATTCGCTTGGGTCGGCCTGGCGCAGCATGCGGTCGACGTTCTCGACCATGACCACGGCACCGTCGACCATCATGCCGATGGCGATGGCCAGTCCGCCGAGGGACATCAGGTTGGCGGAGATATCAAACCAACCCATGGCCAGGGTGGCAAAGAGCACGGAGAAGGGAATCGATGCGGCCACAACAATACTCGGCCTGAAACCTCCCATGAAGATCAGCAGGACCAGGGTCACAAGGATGATCCCCTGTAGCAGGGCGTTGGTGACCGTCTCGACGGAGTTCGCGACCAGCTCCTTCTGCTGGTAGTAGGGCACGATCCTGACTCCCTCAGGCAAGGCCTTTTGCACCTCGGCCAGCTTGAGTTCGACGCGCTCGATAACCGTGGAGGCGTTGGCACCGTAGAGCTGAATCACCATGCCGGAGACGACTTCCTCTTCCCCATTGCGGGTCTGCAGGCCGCGGCGGATTGCGCCGCCGATTTCCACATCGGCCACATCGCGCAGGTAGACTGGCGTGCCATCCTCGGTCTTGACGACAATGGATTTCAGGTCTTCGACGGCGCGGGCCAGCCCGACCGAGCGCACCACGAACTGCTCGCCGGCGCGCTCGATAAACTGTGCTCCGACGTTGAGGTTGTTCCCCTCGATGCGCTCGATGACCTCCTGAATGGTCAGGCCGTAGCGCACCAGGGCGTCGGGGCGCACCCGGACCTGGTATTGTTTTTCGTAGCCGCCAATCCCCAGAACCTCGGTGACGCCGGGGACGGTCTGCAGATTGAATTTGATGATCCAGTCCTGAATGGTGCGCAGTTCGGTCAGAGAATACTCACCGGTGGTATCCTCGAGGTAGTAATAGAGAATCAGCCCCATGCCGGTGGAAATCGGGCCCATCTCCGGATCGCCGAATCCCTCGGGGATCTGCTCCCGGGCCTCTGTCAGGCGCTCGCCCACAAGTTGCCGGCAGAAATAGATATCCATCTCGTCTTCGAAATAGATGCTCACCACGGAGAGCCCGAAGTTGGAGATGCTGCGCACCTCCTCTATGCCGGGAAGTCCGGTCATAGCCGACTCGACCGGATACGTGACGTATTTCTCGACCTCTTCCGGAGCCAGCCCCTCGGTCACGGTGAAGACCTGAACCAGGTTCGGCGAAACATCCGGGAAGGCGTCGACGGGTAATTGTCGGTAGGTAAAATACCCGGCCGTCATGACCAGAACGGTCATCACCAGCACGAGCAGCTTGTTGTGCAGCGAATAATCGATCAGCTTGCCAATCATCAAAATTCTCCCGAATCGGAATTAATGGGCGTGGCCGGCGTGTTCAAGAACCGAACTGTTCAGCTCCGACTTGAGCACGAAGGTGTTGGTCGCGGCGAAACGCTCTCCCGGGTTCAAACCTGAGAGCACTTCGACAGACTCGCCGCTGCGGGCGCCAAGGCGTACGGGGCGGGCTGCGAAACCATCTTCGGTCTTCACGAAAACCGCAGGCTTGCCATCGATGGTCTGCAGCGCCGAGATCGGGACCACGACCTGCGCCTTCGTTTGCCTGGTGGCAATGCGTGCAGTGATGAACAACCCCGGACGCAGCATCCCTTCGGGGTTGGACAGAATTACCCGGGCCAGCGCGGTACGGGTCTCTTCTCCCACCAGGGGGCTGACCCAGGCGATCTCGCCGGTGGCCTCGGGCAAGCCGTGCCCGGGCTTGATGACGACCCGCTGGCCCTTGCGGACCTTGCCGAGATCTTTCTGATAGATATCGATATCGACCCAGACGCTGGAGAGATCGGCGATGGTGAAGACGTTATCGTCCTCTTTGATGTTTTCACCCAGGGTGATGTGCTTTTCGATCACGGTGCCGTCGATGGGCGCGGTTATCCGGTAGCGGGTAAAAGATGTGTCGGCCTGGTTCGGCAACTCCTCGAGGTAGGGATTCGAGAAACCGAGGGCGTGAAGTTTCTGCTCGGCCGAGCGCAGGGCGATGCGCGCCTCGGCCAGGGCCTGTCGAGCATCGAGAAAATCCTGTTCGGAAGAAACCTTCTTCTGGTAGAGTTTTTCTTCGCGCTCGAAATTGACCCTGTCGAGCTTCAGGCGTTCTACCGCAGCCAGGTATTCGGCCTTGGCATCGGCAAGCTCGCGGCTTTCGAGTACCGCCAGCAGCTCACCCGTTTTCACCTGATCGCCCACGTTCGCATCAACCTGCTGGACGATGCCGGACACCCGTGGCACAACATGCGCGAGCCGATCGGCGTTGAGTACGATCTCCCCGGGCAGCTCGATATACTGGTGCAGCGCTCCTGCGCCTGCGCTCTGCAGTTCGATGTCGAATTCCTTCAGGGTCGCGGAAGAAATTTTCACGGCCTCTGCGTTGCCTTCATCCTCCCCCTCGTGTCCTTCATGGCCTTCCTGGTCTTCGTCTTCACCCGCATGGCCTTCGTGGGATGCATGATCCTTCTCGGCCCTCTCGGCAAACAGGCCATCCAGGTGCTCTTCTTCGCCATTGAGGTGCTCCTCTTCCGCATGCTGCGCATGGTCATGGCCGTCCCCTGCCTGACCGATGGCGGAAGCCGGCCACATTGCGAGAGTTGTGAGAATGCAGACTGCGAGGACAAGGGTGGAAAAAATAAGCGTTCTGGCTTTCATTGGTTCACCTCAAATCGCGATTTTGATTGGATGCAGTTTCCAGCACATTGTGCAGCGGCGCTCCGATGAGCCGCTCGACCTCGGTGCGCGCCAGATGGTAGGCCGCGAGAGACTGAAGATACTGCTCTCTGACCTCGAAGAGGGTTCGCTGCGCATCGAGCATCTGCAGAAAATCGAACTTGCCTTCCCGGTAGCCGTATTTCGTGACCTCGAAAGCACTTTTTGCTCCCGGCAGGATCTCCTCGCGCAGGGTGAGCGCTTCAGTGTAGGCGGCCGCCAGCGTCTGCCAGGCCTGGGAAATTCCGGATTCCAGTTCGATGCGGGCGGAAAGGCGCTGAGCGCGTGCCTTGGAAATGTTGGCCCGGGCCTCGCCTATCCCCCCTTGATTGCGGTCGAATATCGGCAGAGGAATTTCGAAGCCGGCCACCAGGGCGTTGCTGTCGGAATCGCGCATGTTGCGCGCCCCCAAGGTCACCGTCAGATCGGGGATCGCTCGGGCGCGAGCCAGATCCAGTTCTGCCTCGCGTCTTTCGCCGACGGTGACCCAGCGTGCCAGATCCGGGTTATTCTCCAGCCTTTTCAGAAGCTGCTCTTCGGATGGCAGAGGGGGCAGAGCGGCCAGATTGCCGGCGGCCTTGCCGTAAGAAGAACGTTTCGCCCCCCAGAAGGAGCTAAGACGGCTTCGGGCCGACTGCAACTGGCGACGGGCATTATCGAGCCGGGTACGGGTTGCGGCCAACTCGACCTTGGCGCGGGTTTGCTCGACGGGAGGCACCTTGCCGGCTTCGACCCGTGCGGCAACCGCCTCGAGAGTCTTCTCGGAAAGCGCGACGAGTTCTTCGCTCTGCTGGAGATGCCGTTGTGCGCTGAGCACCTCGATGAAAGCCTTGGTCGCGGCGCTGAGCACTTGGAGTCTGGCGCTTTGATAATCCCATTCGGCAAGACCTTTTTCCAGTTCCGCCACCTGGCGGCGCTTGCTTCTTTTGCCCCCCAGTTCGATCAGTTGGGAGAGCGCGATGGTGGTTTCGGCGCTCTCGAAACCTTGCATCTCACCCTCCCCGGCAAAGTTTTCCACTCCCACCCCGATTTCAGGGTTGGGCAAAAGGCCCGCCTGCAGGGCGGCGGCATCGCGAGCACGAATTTCCGTGGAATAGGCGGCCAGGGTTGGATTCTTTTCGAGCACCAAGGCCAAAGCATCGGCCAGGGTCAGGTGGTCCCCCGATTTGTCCGGATTCTTCACCGTCTGCACAGAAAACAAGCCATCGGCTTTGGTTTCAGGCACAGAGGTTTTCACGCCTTGGTGATCCTGGGCCAGAGCCCCGGTCGCCACCAGGCAAAAAAAGAGAACCGGCAGGGCGAATCGTCCAATACACATGACGAACTCCTTGCAATTGTGTTTTTATTTACTTTGTGTTCCAGGGAAGCCTTAAAGGCCTTTCCTCAGGTAATGGAAGAACGCGGACAGCCCACAACGCGGCGGAAACCGCATACCGGGCTTTAGAGATGGGAAAGGAAGGGTTTAATTCAGAAGGACGACCGTACGTAGATGTGCCAACGCCAGAGAGGGCGGTGGCTGGGCGTTGAGATTGAGTTTTCCGAGGTAGGCGACTGAAAAAATGTCTATTGGGGGAGCGGGTATAATGGACCAGGCAAGAGAATCGCTGTCCAGCGATGTCTTGATTTTTTCAGTCGACGCATGAGAAAGGGATATCGGTGAGTCCAGGCAGTGAGCGGAATCATTTTCCACAACTGCGGCGGGAATTGTCGCCTCCGCGGCCTTGTTGCTATCCAGACCGATCTCGCAGGTATTTTGACAGGAACCGGAGAGGTTGTACTCCAGGTGGGTAAATGCCTCGGACTCCTGGCACCACAGCAGGACATTCCCCATCCCCGAGCCGATCAGGAGATAAAAGAGAACGAGGAGCCTGGAGACGAATTTCCTATGAGAAGTAAAACCGAGCATGAAAATTCCTTCTGCAATGCCACCGAGGATAAAGCGGGACCCGTGTTTTCGTCAAGTCTTATTTGACTACATGTCGCGAGCAAATAAACTGTCCGGACAATCACGCAGCGGGATACGATCAGGTATCGCGGCGCTCGGAATATTTCCAGTGCGAACTCTGAAAGGGGCGCTCTCTTTGTGGTTCAGGGGACCGGACATGGTGGGTCCCGGTCGCTTATGAACAGCAGGCGAGGGGGCGTTTGAAATGAAGGATTCCCTTCTTTGGGGCGTTGTGATCGCTGTTTTCGCCCTGGCGCTGTTTGTGCTGGAGCGCCTGTTTCCTCTGCGCCGGAGAAAACGCCCCCTGGCCGGGCGGCTGCTCGTCAACTTGAGTTTTGCCGCCGTGGCCTTCGTGACCGTGGCCCTCACAGTACGTCCTGCCGCCGACATGACCCTCGGCTGGGCGTCGCAGGGCGGTTTCGGCCTCGCCCGGCTGCCGTTTATGTCGCCTGTCATCCAACCCCTGATGGCCTTTTTGCTGATGGATCTGACCTTTTACTGGTGGCATCGGGCCAACCATCGGATCGCGCTTCTCTGGCGCTTTCACAACGTGCATCACATCGATCCCGACCTCGACGTCTCAACCGCCTTTCGCTTTCATTTCGGTGAGCTCGCTTTTTCTTCCGCCTTCCGCGTTTTTCAGATTGCCCTGATCGGCCCTTCCCTTTGGGTCTGCCTGCTCTACGAAACCGTTTTTCAGGCCGGCACCCTGTTTCACCACAGCAACCTGTGCCTGCCCCTGCAGGCCGAGCGCCTGCTTGTGTGCGGCATCGTCACCCCGCAGATGCACGGCATTCACCATTCGCAGGTGCCACAGGAGACAAATTCCAACTACGCCGCCGGCTTTTCCTTCTGGGACCGGTTGCACCGCACCCTGGACTTGAATGTGCCTCAAGATGCCATCGACATTGGTGTCGCAGGGTATGCGCAAAAGAAGGACAACCATCTGGGTGCCGCCCTCCTGCTTCCATTTCGGCGCAAACGCGATTACTGGAGCAAGTCAGACGGCAGCGTACCGAGCAGAGACGGAGCCCGCGCACAGAAGACGCGCCTGGCGTCCTAAACAAAATCACCACCGACCTCAGCTTGCATTTTCGTTCCGTTGTCGTGTAAGAAAGTCTTTCCATAGGGATTCTCAGGGGAGGTCTACATCTCGGTTGTCAGGTTTTTTGGAGGACATCATGAAAGTTCGTGACAGCGGCATGCCGGATGAGGACATGTGGGATTCTTTTTTCTCTCCCACAAAAATGCTCACTCTTCTCGGTCTGGATGCTGGCACCGGGGATGTGGCCGAGTTCGGCTGCGGGTATGGCACATTTACGCTGGCGGCGGCCAGGCTTATCCGCGGCACGGTGCACGCCTTCGACATCGAGCCGGAAATGATCGAGCGGGTGCGGGAGAAATGCCGGCGAGAACACGTGACCAACGTGCGACCAGAGCTGCGCGACTTTGTCGCCGCCGGGACCGGGATGCCCGAAGGCTCGATGGACGTGGCGCTACTGTTCAACATCCTGCATCACGAAGAGCCGGTCGCCATGCTGAAGGAAGCGTTTCGCATCCTGCGTCCCGGCGGCATCGCCGCTGTCGTCCACTGGAACTTTGACCAGACGACGCCGCGCGGGCCGGCCATGGCGATTCGCCCGCGGCCTGAACAGTGTGTCGCCTGGGGCGAGTTGGCCATCTTCATCATCCGGCACGAAGAGCGCATCGACCTCAAGCTGTACCACTACGGCTTGCGTTTTCGCAAGCCCGAACGAGCGCCTTAGCCGCCGGAGCCGAGCGTCGGGTGCCGGGGTTGGGTGCTTCGACGGCCGAGGGGAGGGAATTTTATGACACCTCCCGAAAAGAAAGACCGGTCATCGTTGCCCATTCTGGGTCGTCCTACCGGCATCATAAATGTTATGTTTTCTTCCCATGACCCATCTCACCCTTGAACGCCACCAGGTATGGAGCTATCTTGTTGCCATCATTTTCGGCCTGGGCCTGGGGATGTTGGTTCCGAGCGCTGCCCCCCTCCTCGTCGCAATCATGACCTGGTGGCTTCCCGATGGTCCGGCTCTGCGCCTCGGGGTGCTCATGGTCCTGCTCGTTCCCTGCACAGACTGGTTTATCACTTTCACCAGGCTGGGTGGGGGCGATACCCTGCGGGCGATAACCGTCACCCCAATCAACCTTCTGGCTCAACTGCTTTTGCTTCCCATCTATCTCTGGCTGTTTCTCGGCGCCGAGTTCAGTCAAGGCTTGAACCCATCAGATCTGCTGCCGGCTCTGGTCGGCCTGATCCTGCTGCCGCTGGCGGTTGCGGCACTCACTCAGCGCTGGATCGAAAGAAACCCCAAGAGAGCTGTTTTTCAGCAACGCCTTGCCTGGTGGCCCGTGCCGCTGTTGGCGCTGGTCGTCGGCATGATTGCCGCAGCCCAGGTGAGCACAGTCTTGGCATCCTTGCCGATTCTTGCGGACGTGTTCTGGCTGTATGTGGGCTTTTTGTTCGGTGCGGCACTGCTCGCCAAAGCCCTCTCGCAGACGTTCAGACTGCCGACAGCAGTGGGTCGAACGCTCGCCTTCAGCCTTGGAACGCGCAACTCCTTTGTGGTCCTCCCCCTGGCGGTTGCTCTACCGGCCGGATGGGAGGCTGCTGCTGGTAACTTCTTTTTCTGAAGTTTAGAGTTTCGTGCTCTTTGAAAATTTGCTGAAGCCGAAAAAAAGTGACGAAAAACGGTTGACATAGCGGCCACTAGAAGAAAGTTCTCAACCACTTCTTCTGGAGGCCGCTATGGACAACAAGGGATACAGCCATATCCCCCGTGCCCTGTTTGATGCTATCACATTTCTAGCCCAAGCTCTGCCAAAACGCGCAGTGCCGACATGGCTGGAACTGCTCTTTGGCGCGATGCTCACTCACAACGGTTTTGTCACCCATGCCTGGCTGGCGATTACCCCGAAACGGCATTGGAGCAGCTATTACAAATGGCTACAAAAAGGCCATTGGTCCTGGGTTGCGCTGGGTCTGCAAACAGCGCGGTTGGCGTTGCAGAAAAATAGCGGCAAGCGCTGCTTTCTCGCCATTGACGATACCTTGGTTTTTCGCGCATCGCGCAAGGTCCCGGAATCACGCATTCACCATCAGCACGGCCAGAAGTGCAATCGTCCTGTTTACGTGCGGGGGCAAAACTGGGTCAGTCTGGCGCTGACGCTCTCGCAAGGCTGGCGCGCATTGGCGATCCCGGTGCTGTCGCGACTT
>JAXHUR010000088.1:0-10347 GCA_034189505.1 Thermodesulfobacteriota bacterium
GGCCTTTGTCTCTTTCCTGAGACACACTCTTCCGGAAAGCCGTATGTGGAAGCAAATGGAGATTACCTGCTGCCTTCATAGGATGCTGAATGGGCGCGGGCGGAGAACCTACTTAAATAGCGCCGGAGCAATATGATGGCGATTGAGCAGTTTGTAAAATTCCGTCCGGTTGCGCTTGGCCAGGCGCGCAGCCTGCGCAACATTGCCATTGGTTATTTTGAGCAAACGGACCAGGTAGTCCTGCTCGAAGCGGCGCCGGGCCTCGGCAAAGGGAGGAATTTCCTCGGGCGTCTCGCGCAGCGCATGGTTGACCAGATCGGTGGAGATGACTGACGTCGTCGATAATGCGACGGCCTGCTCAACCACATTGCACAGCTGCCGGATGTTGCCAGGCCATGAAGCGCCAAGCAGGGTTTCCATCGCTTCAGGGGAAAAACCACTGACCTTCTTGCCGATCTGCTGACTGAACTGACGCAGAAAATGGTCGGCCAGCAGGGGGATATCCTCGCGCCTCTGCGCCAGCGTCGGCAAATCGAGCGAGACCACGTTGAGACGATAGTAGAGGTCCTCTCGGAAATTTCCGGCTTCAATCTCCTCTTCAAGATGGCGATGAGTAGCTGAAATAATGCGCACGTCAACAGGAATCGTCTGTGAGGCCCCAACCGCGCGCACCTGCCGCTCCTGAACAACTCGCAGCAACTTGACCTGCAGCGCTGACGGCATGTCTCCGATTTCATCCAGAAAAAGCGTCCCCCCGTCGGCAGATTTGAAAAGACCGGGGTGGTTGCGGTCCGCGCCGGTAAAAGCGCCCTTGGCGTGCCCGAAGAGTTCCGACTCGAGCAGAGAATCCGGAATGGCGCCGCAGTTGACAGCCACAAAAGGTTTATCTCTGCGGTTGCTGGCACGATGGATGGCACGGGCCAGCAACTCTTTGCCGGTACCGCTTTCGCCGCGCAGCAGCACGCTGGCACCGCTGGCTGCGGCAAGGCCGGCCTTGGCCAGCAGATCTTCCATCAGAGGACTGCGCGTCAGCAGCTCCCTGCGCCAGTCCTGGCCGGTATCCAAGTCCGCCTGCCCGGCAGTGTCTGCCGAGAGGTTAAGAGCTCTTTCGATTTCCCGCAGCAGGTCGCGGCTGTCAAAAGGTTTGGTCAGAAAGGTGAAAACTCCACGCCTCGTCGCATCCACAGCATCAGAGATGGAACCATGTGCGGTCAGGATAATCACCGGCAGAGAACCGTGGCTTCGGCGCACCGCATCAAAAAGGGCCAGACCGTCCATCCCTTCCATGCGTAAATCGGTAATGACCAGATGCGGACGAATGACCGGGATGCGGGCCTGGGCTTCTTCCGCACTCTGTGCCAGGCTCACCTGGTAACCATGCCGCTCGAGCCGCATGGAAAGCAATTGCAGCAGGTCCTGATCGTCATCGACCAGAAGGATTTTCTTTTCGTTTTGGCTCATAGGGGAAACTTATAGACCACTCACATGCCGGGAAGACTTTCGACTTCACGGGATCTCAGGATATTTTCGATATTTTTAAGCTCATTCAACTGGCGTGCCAAATGTTCATTGGCACGTTTTTCTTCGGCTAATTGAGTTGTGAGGAGGTTATGCTCCCGGGCAAGCGCTTCAAGCAGATTGGCCAGGGCATCAAGACCTGCATCCCCCTGTGCCTGAGAATCCCGTCCGTAGCCCTGTAAAAGCTTCTGACTTTCAGAAAAGTCGGTGAAAGACTTTCCCGGTTGAACTTTCAGCAGCGCCAGCTGCAAGCGCACCTGCTGATCAGGGCTGTCATCGAATTGTTTCCTGATTTCCTGATACACCTGCTCCTGCTCCGCGGCAGTCAGTGTCTCAACGTAAGCCAAAAACGTCAGAAGAGCTTCGGCCTCGCTTGTATCGACTGTGTGTTCATACTCTGCCTCGACCAGGCCGCCTCCGCTCACGGCCTCTTCGGCAATCTCCGGCGCGGCAGAGGGCTGAGCAGAAAGATGGAGCGTTTCGCGCAGGGAAGCACACCCGCTGAGCAATAATGCGGCAAGCAGAGCCGACAGTAAAAACTGAAAAGTCCTACTCATGAAGGGGCTCCATCTTCATCGGCAAATGGATGCGAAACAGCGCTCCACCGGTGCAGCTTTTTTCAAGTTCGATCCAGCCATTGAGTTCATCGACGTATTCCTGGACAATAGACAAACCAAGCCCTGTCCCCTGGACAGGACCCAGACAGGGGGCGCTGCCCTGAAAGAACGGTTCAAAAATCTTTTCTTTCTCTGTTTCATCCACGCCGGGGCCTGAGTCGGACACATCGATCAGGGTTTCATCGCCCGCAGACCTTACTGCGATTTCCACCTGCCCCCCGCAGGGAGTGTATTTTACCGCATTGGACAGTAAATTGTCCAAAACAGTTCGCAGCCGGTCCCGGTCGACGGTCAGCTCGCCAGGACGAAGACGGGTCTTGATCTGCAGATTTTTTTTCAGGACCACGGCCCGATGGTCCTGGAGCAGCGCTTCGATCATCTCCTGCAGATCGACCCTTGTTTCACCTCGGAGGCTGCGGGTCGGATTACAGCTGAATCCAAGCAGGTTTTCGATCATCTTCTGCAACTGTACGCTGTTTTTGCCGAGGATTCTGGCGATCTCGCGCTGCTGTTTGGTCAAGGGGCCGCCCACCTGTTCGATGAGCAGTTCGGAGCCTTCACGGATCGAGGCCAGGGGTGTTTTCAGCTCATGGGAAACATGGGCAAGGAAGCGATGCTTTTCTCGCTCAACTTCACCGAGGCGCTGGCGAAGCCAATCCAGGCGCTGCCCCAGGTAGCGAAGGTCCTGAGGACCGCCGACACTGACCTCCGTGGAAAAGTCCCCCTCACCCAGGCGCATGATCCCTTTATTGATCTGCTGCACCGGACGCGAAAGCCGCCTGACGAAAAAAACCACCAGCAACAGGGTCAGGGGCAGCAGACCAAGGGAGGTCCAGATCAGAAGATTCTGCACCTTGGAGGCTCTGGCATGCAGGCTGTCCACCTCCCGCACGATGAGGTCATAGCTGTTGAAATAAACGGTCTTGGCCATGGCGTTGAGACGCACAAATTCATCAAGGTCGAGATCGGAGACAGATCTCTCTCCATTGCCTGCAGTAGAGATCAACTCGGCGGTCAACGCATCGACCCCTCCCCGCAGGCTCTCCAGAACGCCATGCTGGGAGGGATCGGCCAGAACCGCAAGATTCTCGATCCGATCGAGAACATCATCACGCTTGCGCGCAACATCCTCAAGCAGGGCGGGCTCCTTGAGAACCTGATACTGGCGGGCACTGCGCTCCAGATCCACCAGGCGCTCCACCAGCACCCGCCCCCCTTCCGCCGCGGATACGGAGCGGTACACCGTTTCGGTTCCCTGATCCACCATCCCCCGCACTGAAACCTGGGCGAAAATCAGGGCAATCAACAGCGGCATCAAAACAACGCTGAAGCCAATCAGAACAAGAACGAGAAAGGATTTGGGCCGAAACAAGCTCATGTCGACATTTTTTCGAAAAACTTCACTGTTCAGTTCAACGGGGGGTTCAGATCTAACCCGGATTATTCAATCGGCCAGCCGCGTTCAAATCCAGGGGGAAAGAACTGTTCCCGGGTTCGATTGAAATAACCGTACTGAAGGCGCGGAACCCGCTTTTTGACCTCCTGCATCATCGCCAGCATGCCGATGCCGTTGGATTTTTCATTCATCGCCCTCCAGTACCAGGCCGGGTCGATGCTCAGGTTGCGCAGCTGCACCAGGTCAACCTCGGCTTCTTCCACCAGTTCTACAAAAGCCTCGATCTCCTCCCGCTGATCGGTCACACCGGGAAACACCAGGTAATTGATCATGGTGAACAGCCCGGTGCTTTTGGCCCGTCGCACAGATTCAACCACGTCTGCAAAACCATACCCACGCGGGCGATGATAATCGGTATAGCGCTTTTCCCGCACCGAATTGAGCGATACGCGGATCGAGTCGAGGCCCGCTTCGGCAAGACGGGGGATCACATCGGGAATAGACGCGTTGGAGTTGAAATTGATGGTCCCCCTGCCGGTGCGACGACGCATCTCCCTGACCGCGGGGATGATGGTATCGGCCTGCAGAATCGGGTCTCCCTCGCAGCCCTGGCCAAAGGAAACAATCGCGTTTCGGGCCTTTTCCAGGTGGGGGACCGCCACCGCGCACAACTCCTCGACGGTCGGAACAAACTGAATGCGTTCCTGGCTGGAGGGACAACATTCATTGGCTTCGGGCTGGAGGGACAGGCAACCGAGGCAGGCCGAGTTGCAGGCGGGCGAAGTCGGCAGCGGCGCCTCCCAGCGCTCAAAGAACAGGTTTTTGGCGGCAAAACAATGGTAATCAAGGGCGCAGCGCGCCAGCTGCTCCAGCAGGCGGTTGTCGCTCTGATGGCGGAGACGGCGCCGGACCAGCGGGTCAAGCTTGCGGTCATCGAAATGATCGGGCTCCCATTGCCGGTTGCTGTCAACCCGGGAGGCCGCCACATAAAAACGTTCATCTTCCACGCACCAGGCCACAGCGGTATAGGCCCACAGGGGAAGCGTCTGCTTTTTACGCTGGTAATCGGCGGCGGGCAGCAGGGTTCGGGTATATCCCGGCGCCATAAAGGCACACACGGCCTGGGCACGGCCGCCCCCCCATTCGCGGGGCAGATGCTCAATGGTGACAAACTGTCTGCGCTGTGGGTCATACCCCACCGGTGGCATCTCCGGAAGGGTGAAGAGACGACTGCCTTCAGGAAGGGGTATCATCTCTGCTGCAACAGGGAGACAAGGGGTCATGCCGTTCATACCGGCCATCATCAGGTCGGGATGTTCGAACATTTCACCGCCATCATCGGCAACTACGGCAAGAAATGTTTTCTGCTCTGGCATCTATGGAGTTCTCCTGCGATTTATACAAAATTTCTCTTCACGCCGAAGCGACTGTTAGTTATTCTGGCGCTCATGCGTATTCTTCTGGCGACACTTCACAGCAAATTTATCCATGCCAGCCTCGCCCTGCCCTATCTGGCCGCCTACTGCAGCGACCTGGGGCAGTTCGTGATCCGCGAATTCACTATTCACGAACCCCGGGAAAATATTCTGGCCATGATTCTGGCCGAAGAGCCCGACGTGGTGGCTTTCTCGGTCTACCTCTGGAACCGGCGGGAGACCTTCGATCTCATCGACGCCCTCGGCGTTGTGCGCCCGGACCTGCGCATCGTTGTGGGCGGCCCGGAAGTCTCTTTCGAAGCCCCGTCCCTTTTTGACCGACACCCCGGTCTAAACGCCCTCATCCGTGGAGAGGGGGAGCTTCCCTTTCGCGGCCTGCTTCAGGCATGGGTAAAAGGGGAAAAGCCCTCGCAGGTGCCACGCCTGATGTGGCGAGAGGAGAACCAGGGGGGCCAGGGGCCCGACACCCCGCCGATAAAAGACCTGGATGTGATCCCCTCGCCGTTTGCTCTCGGCCTGATCGATCTCGATCGCGGATTCGTCTATTACGAGACCAGCCGCGGTTGTCCCTATCGCTGCGCTTTCTGCCTGAGCGCCCGCGATGAGCGGGTGCGCGCCTTCAGCATGGAGAGGGTCCGCTCAGACCTGCGGCTGCTGATGGACCATGAGGTTCCCAAAATCAAGCTGGTGGATCGCACCTTCAATTATGACGCAAAACGCGCACGGGAAATCTTCCGCGAAATCCTCACCCACAACCGCGGCAGTCATTTTCATTTCGAGATCGGCGCACACCTGCTCGATGAAGCAACCCTGAATCTGCTCGAGGAAGTCCCGCCGGGGATGTTTCAGTTTGAGATCGGGGTGCAATCCACCCTCCCTGGCACGTTGAGCGCCATCAACCGCAAGGCATCCCTTGAACTTCTGGAAACCAATGTGCGCCGCCTGCGTGAAAAAAGCAATGTCACGCTGCATCTGGATCTGATCGTCGGGCTGCCGGGGGAAGGTTATACCGACTTTCTGAAATCTCTGGACCGGGTTGCAGCTCTTCGCCCCCACCACCTGCAGATCGAGCCGGTTAAACTGCTGCCGGGCACCCCCCTGCGCGGACAGGCCCCCGAACTTCAATTGAAGTTCGATCCCAACCCGCCCTATACGGTTCTGCGCTCCCCGGATCTCGATCACACCGACCTCGAGCGTTTTCGCGGCATCAGCCGCCTGCTGGATCTGACCTACAACGCCGGGCGGCTTGAACGGTTTCTGGATGGACTACAGAAGGCAGCGGGCTCTCTAAGCGCGGCCCTGGAGCAGCTTGAAAACTACTGGCGCCAGGAGGGGCTTTTGCGCTTCCCCCTGTCGCAGAAAGCAGTCTTCGAGCATCTTGCCCGATTCGTCTCCCAGGGCTTCTCTGCGCCCCTGCAGAATATGCTTCGCGAGCAGCTCGCCCGGGACTTCGCCCATTGCGAGAGAGTCGTGCCCGGCAACGCACCGGACTTTTTTGATGCGCGTCTCCATCCGCAGGAGCAACAGCGCGTTCATCGCCTTGTTCAGGAAGAAACGGCACGCGTCAAGGGGCAGGGTGTCAAGATTCAGTTTTTTGCAGCGGCATTTCACTACCTTGAACAACTTGACGAACGCCGCATTATCCTCTTTATTTATGAGACAGCTTCGGGCCGTGGCCTGAAGGTTAAAGAGATACGGCTGTAAACCTCTCTCCCCCGAAGTTATTCCTCATGCGCCTGCAAACCCGCATCATCTTGCTGATGATTCTTTTTTTCATGCTGTTTCTCGCCTTCGGCGTCGTGTTGATCCGCGTTTTGCTGACGCCGGTGCAGATCGCCGCCGAAGAGGAAATTGCCGAAATCAACCTGGCTCGCGTCGCCCAGGCCCTGCGGCGTGAATCGGAGCACCTGGGCGTGCTCATCGGCGACTGGGCGCAATGGGATGAGACCTATCGGTTCGTTCAGGATCGCAACATGAAGTTCCAGGTCACCAACCTGTCTCCCGACACATTTCGCAAGACGCGCCTTGATCTGCTCATCTTTATCGACAAAGAAGGCGAAACGGTCTGGAGCAATCAATTTGACCGGCCGGCACAGCAGCAGCGCCATATCAGCGAGCTTCCCACAGGGCATTGGCCGCCTGATCATCCTCTGCTGCAGTTCGAAGATCCGAAGACACCCAAGACCGGCATCCTTGTCACCGGCCAGGGTCCTCTGCAGATCGCTTCAAGTCCAATTCTGACCAGCATGGGCACCGGAGCCCGCCAGGGCACGGTCATCATGGGGCGTTTTCTGGACCAGGACGAAATCAAGCGCCTCAATGAGCAAACCCGCGTCAGTTTTGATCTGCACCCCGCCGGCGAGGTCCAGGTTCCAGACGAGAGCTATCGATTGCCGTACTATCTCGATCGCTTTGAACTCCTGCCCGAAGCACGCACACTGCTGCAGGATCCGGACTTCTCCCATCTTCTGGGCGAAGATTCGGAACTTTCCCAGCCACGCTTCTACCGCGACCCCCAGGCCCCGGACCGCATGCGGATTTTTGCTCATTATCCCGACATCCACGGCGAACCGGCACTTCTGCTGGAAGTTCGGGTGCCGCGCATCTTCAACCATCTCGGCCGGCGTCTGGCGATAGTTGTCTTCGCCTCTCTGGCGGCGATCGGCATCCTGTTTTCCGCAGTTCACCTGTTCATCATCAGGCGTATCGTCACCAAACCCCTGGGACGGTTGCGCCGGCATATTGCGGAAGTCCAGACGGATGAAAGCCTTTCCGAACGCATCGGCGTCAGGAGCAACAGCGAAATCGGCGAACTTGTTCACGAATACAACAAGATGCTCGAGCGCCTGGAAGAAAATCGGCGGCGGCGGGTCGAGGCCGAAGGGCAACTGCGCGCCAGCGAGCGGCGCTTCAAGGAACTGTCAATCCGCGACGACCTGACCGGGCTCTACAATACCCGCTACTTCTATCAGGGGCTCAAGCACCACTTTGAAAAGTGCGCCCGGCTCAACAGGCCGCTGGCTCTGATCTTCCTGGATGTCGACCGCTTCAAACAGGTGGTGGATACCCATGGGCACATCAGGGGAAGCCAGGCACTGCGGGAAGTGGCCCAGACGATCAAAGCCTGCATCGAAGCCCCCGCTTTCGCCGTCGCCTATGGCGGAGACGAATACGTCGTGGTCCTGCCGGACAAGAGTCGCGCCGATGCCGTCCGCAAGGCTGAAGAGATCCGCGAGCACATGTCCGCGACCTCCTACCTCGCCGAGCACGGCCTTGATGTGCGGCTCACGGCCAGCTTCGGGATTGCGGGATTCCCCGAAGACGCGCAGGATCTGGAGGAATTGCTGGCGATCGCCGACAGCTCCCTGTTCTACGTTAAAAGTATCGGCCGCGACGGAATCGCCTGACGCCCTGCATCCCGGAGCGGCCACGCCGCCATGCTGAACAGTTGCGAAATCGCTCATCAATCCAATCGAATGATCATCGCCCCGATGAACCGCGCATCGAGCCCATCAGGCGCCAGGGCACAGAATTGCTCCTGCCACAGGTCCAGGCAATAATCGGCGAATTCACCCGCACCGGGTAAAAGTGACTCTGTGGCCTGGCGAATTTCCCGGCGAACCTCTTCGCGCAGGGTCCCATCGACGCAGACAGCTTTGTGCAATTCAGGCAAATAACGCCTGGCAATGGGCACCGGGGAAAAATCACGGCCCAGCAGCCGATTTCCCCAGGCGGTCAGAAACAGGTCCGAGAGCGCCAGGTCGCCGACCTGATCAGGCACGCACCCCTTGAGCACTTCGCCCTGCGGATCGGGCAGATCAAAACCGAGTCGCCCATCGAAAAGCTGCACCTGGATCTCGATACGACTCAACCACTGCTCGGCAAGGCGAATATCGCCGAGCCGTTGAAAAAAACGCTCCCCCGTGCGGTTGATCTCAGTCATTCCTTCGTAGAAACGGGGCCGCTTACGGCACAGGGATTCGATCAACGTCCGGAACGGGCCATCGAGAAATGCCATCGCAGCGGATTCCTTCACAACAAGGGCCCGATCACGCAGAGACATAACCAACCCCAGCCCCAGTCGCAGCAGGTGTTCAAGGTATGCATGGGTAAAACGCTGCATGGCCTCTTCAAAATCCCCGCGCCCCAGGTATTCAAGTGCGATATTGAGATAGCCGTAGACCTCCCGCGCCTTTTCGGCAATCTGCTCCAGATCTCCGACATCGGCACGCTCGGCCATCATGACCTTGTTGAGCAGATAGGCCATCTCCCAGCAGGTTTCAGGTTCGATTCCGCGGGAAAGAATTTCGCCGAGCAGATCCCCCGCCGGCTCCACCAGGAAGAAACCCGGCGCCTCGACCCCATGCTCACCCGCCTGGAAAGGGATTTTACTTTCGGATCGCCGCTCGAAGATGCCGGCGTCAATGGGACTGAAGACACTCAAAGCCTCGAGAGGATCGGGGAAACCACGGTCAAGCAGGCGTCCGCGCCGGTTCTCCAGAGCGATTTCCTCGACCTCGGCCGGGATCTCGTTGCGGGTCGACTCCATCAACCCGATATAAAAATCGCGGTCGTGACGATACAGAATATCAAGGAACATCCCAATAATCTTAGCGCTTTCGGAATCACGAAAGTCCATGTCGTACAAGCGCTCAAGCCTGCCTTCGGCCAGGGCGTCCTCATCGGTCAGAGACTCAAGCCCGCGGGTAATCGTGATGAACTTCTGCAACAAAACGGTCAAAAGGTCGAAGTCGAGTTCGCGCGCCGTCCGCAGTACATTGTCCTCGCCGGTTTCCAGCAGCATGGCCAGCCATTGCAGAGCGGAATCGGGCAAAAACTCCTCGTCACGCCAGAAATCAAGATCGAAGAAAATCATCATCTGTTCGGTGCTGGTCATCGCCAGCAGTTCCGTGCAATCCTCGGCCCCCAGTTCCTTGAACAGAAGATAGATTTCCTGCGACGGCAGACGCTGCACCAGTTCCGTACCGTCAGCAGCCTCGATGATCAGGTCGTACTTCTGCCGACCCACGGCATTGCGCACAATGCGCAGGCGCTCCTCAACCGTCAACGCGTTATACTCACCGGCGCGAAGGGTACGAGTCTCACGCAGCAGGGTCAGATGCCCCTTTTTCTTTTCCTGGGGCAGATCGATTCGTAGCATAAACTATGATTCCTTTAACAGCAGATGAGATGAATTTACTACCGTGCTCTGAGTTCTTCTTTAACCCGGGTTAATTGAGCCTCTATCCGCGGGCAGATCGTCGGAGCGTCAATGTAATCCAACCCCTCCAGCAGGTCAAGCGAGTCAGGCAGGATTCGCGAAGGGGAAACTCTCGAAAAATCATGAACATTTCTTCTGGAAACCGGGTCCGGGAAAGAG
>JAXHUR010000089.1:0-10052 GCA_034189505.1 Thermodesulfobacteriota bacterium
TCGCGAACCTTATCGATCTTTCCTGACAATGATCCTGGTTGACCTGCTGTCGGATTTGCAGGACATGAAACGACCGGTCACCGCATCGCGCCTAATCATTTTGGAGACATAATGCCCATTTCCCGTTAAGACTAATGACACTCTTGCACCCATAGCTGGCCGGCGCCTTGACTAACCGGTATGCCGGTGATAAATTCCATAAACCCCCCTATTAATCGGTTGAAAAATGGAAACAGCGCGACTCCTCGAAATTCTTGCCAGCTATAATCGCTTCTGGACGACCGGGCATCTCGATGCTGGGATCAGGAGGGATCTGTTGCCGAAGTGTCTGTCACAGGTAGACACCAAGGAGATCGTGGTCCTGAAGGGGGTGCGGCGTTGCGGCAAGTCGACGCTGCTGGCACAGGTCATGGATGCGCTCCTGCAAGGGGGGATCCGGCCACAACAGCTGCTGAGGATCAATCTCGAGGAGCCTCTCTTTAGCGCCGAAGCATCGGTCGAGTTGTTGGAACAGATTTATCGCACCTGGCGGGAGCGCGTTTGCCCGGAAGGCAAAGGGTATCTGTTTCTCGACGAGATACAGAACATCCCCGGCTGGGAGGGGTGGGTGCGTGGCCGCAGTGATACCGAGGACGTGAAAATCTTCGTCACCGGCTCCTCGGCACAGATGCTCTCTCGCGAGAACGGCACCAAACTGACCGGCCGACAGGTCTCTTTCGAGGTCTATCCGCTCTCATTCAGTGAATTCCTCCGTTTCAAGGGGATGGAAGTTCAGTCAGAGCTTGATTATGTCTCAAACAAGACCTTGATCCGCCATCATTTTTTTAACTATCTGAAGTACGGTGGTTTTCCCGAAGTGGCTCTCAGGCAGGACGATGCCAACAGGGAACTTCTGCTGAAGAATTACTTTGAGGATATTCTCTATCGGGACATCGTAACCCGCCATGAGATCCGTGACGTTGCCAACCTTCGCAACCTCGCAGTTTTTCTTCTCACAAACAACACCAGGCCGACCAGCCTCAACAAACTCAAAGGCAACTTTTCCATCTCCCAGGATAAGACCGAGAATTACCTTTCGGCAATTCTGGAGAGCTATCTGACCTTTCAGCTGCAGAGGTTCAGTTGGTCTCTCAAGAGCGTACAGCGGGCCGGATTCAAACCCTACGCCATCGACACGGGCTTGCGCAACCGGGTGGCTTTTTCCTTTTCCGCCGACACAGGACGTCTGGTCGAAAACGTCGTTCACAATCACCTGCGACGCTGTCACGAAGAGATCTACTTTGCTCTCGACGGGGGGGAGACCGATTTCATCGTCAAGGAGGGGCTGAAGATCGTCCGGCGCCTTCAGGTCTGGTATGAGGATGCACCGCAGGCAGAGATTCCTGAGCGCGAACTGGCGGCTTTTGGAAAGTTGCAGGGCGATGACGCGGAGTGTCTGCTGCTCACCAATGACCTGGAGAAGGATACGGAAATCGGACCAACAAAAGTGCGATGTCTGCCGGTGGTGAAGTATTTGTTGTTGGGAGAATAATCATTTCCTGCTGCTCGGGTCCGACTGGTTTTGCCAATCGCGGTTTTCCCGTCGTTTTCCCGGGTCGGACCAGCGCAAAATATTATTTCTACGCCTTTATCTTTAAAAATAATGCTCGTCAAGAGACCTTAGAGCACGGATTTTGATGGCAAAATGACGCATCTAAGCTCGTCGTTGGTTTGGCAAAATACATCCTTTCGCTTTCAATTTGGCACGTTCCACCCCAAGTTTCCTTTAACCGTCCAATTTTATAGCTAAAATGGGCCGTTTAAGGCCCGAATCGGCACATAAAATCAAGTTTTTTCGATACAGATTCAGGCACTTGGGCAGGTCCGACCACCAGCCCACCAGTACCCCGCACCAGCGCACCAGCCATTCTGGGATTCCCTATGCCCTGGATTGTCGGAATCTTTTACACAAGCAGTTCTTTGCTGTTTTAAATTTAAAAAAATGCGATACAACAGCAGGTTAGGGAATGGGAATATTTTTTGCTTGTTATGATTTATATTTTGTTTTTTTAAAATTTTTGTTATTCAGAAAGCCCAGGAGGCAATGATATGAAAAATGTTCTGCTCACCATTTGTCTGGGGGTTGCTCTGGTCGTCATGACCTCTTTTGCAGAGGCCACGCCGATTGTTGCGTATGAGGTACCCTTTGAAACTGCGGGTAATCAAACCTATTCACAGGCCCTGGGGATGAATTTTGATGTTCACAGTGACATAAATATTTTCTCTCTCGGTGCTTTTGACGATAATTCTGACGGGTTTAACCGCGAGATTAAAGTCCGACTCTATGATCGTTCCAATACTGCAAGTTTTCTAGTCGAGAAAATTTTTGCCACTGGCAACACCGGGTCTTTGATTGGCGGTAGCCGCTTTCTCGACTTGGATTCTCCCCTATTTCTCTCTGCCGGATTCGAGGGGGCGATCGTTGCTTATGGTTATGGGATCGGGGAGCGAAATGGCAACAAGGGAAGTGTCTCTGGAAGCTGGACGACAAATGATGGTGGAGGCTTACTTTCATTTGTAGATGGTGGTTTTTTTGGTGGCACAGCATATCCGACCAGGACAGATAGTGGTCCTGCAGATAGGTATGCGGCTGGTACGTTTATTTATGATGCAGTAACTCCTACACCTGTACCTGAGCCGGCCACCGTCTTCCTTCTCAGTAGTGGGCTGGCCGGACTTGTCTGGTATAAGAGACGGCACAGGAACTCCTGACAATCGGCATTTTGTCTCAGTTGTCGGATTCCTTTACGCTGTTGACGAATTTATTTGACCCCGCACCAGCCGCACCACGATACACGATATTCACCGTTTCTGTTTTCTGATCAAATACGATTCTGGCTTTTTTGTTTTTCAACTGCTGATAAACCTGCTCGACCTTTTCCTCCAGCGTGCAGCCGGGGTCACCCCAGTCCACTCCGTCTCTGCTCACAAACTCCTGAATCATCCTGCGCAGTGTCTCCGGGTCGATCTGTCCGTAAGGAACTTCGATTCCGTCTTCAATCTGACTGGTATTTTTTTCCTGTGGCACTACAGCCCCTTTTTCTCAAAAAACCGGAACAGCGCCAACCCGCCGACAATCATGACCGGGATCACCAGCCAGGGAGAAACTCCCAGTGCCTGGGGGAGGGTGACTTTGCCGAAGTCGCCCCAGGTGAGGACGGTTTCCTTCAGGAAAGGATAGGCCTCGGCATAAAGTGCCGCGCCAACGATCATGCCGGCGATGCCCCACACGGCATCCAGGCGTCCTTCGCCCACCGCTCCCGCGGATGTCCCCGGGCAGTATCCGAGAAATCCCCAGCCGATGCCGAACAGCAGGCCGCCGATGATATTGGCGCCAAGGACCGTCGGTTTGAGGCTCAGATCCGCCCAGCCCAGCCCTACCAGCGCATAGACGCCGAGCATACCGACCAGCACGCTTGAGAGCATGAATTTAACGATTGTCATATCGAAAAGACGCAGGGCGCCGAGTTGCTTGTCGTAGCGCAGCACCCGGCCTTTCTGCAGCAGAAAGCCGAATGCGATGCCGGTAATCAGGCCGTATGCAAGCATTTTCATGATCTGCCTCCGCCATAGATCAGCCGTGCGACGATGATGCCGCCGATAAAGAAGCAGGCCAGGGCGATAAAACCACTGATTGCCAGCTGGAGCGAACCGCTCAGCCCATGACCGCTCGGTCAGCCGCCGGCCAGCCGCGCCCCGAACATGGCCACCGTACCGCCGCCGAAGGCGTACACTGCGCGCCGTATGCCGCTGCGGGGGCCGAAACGTGCCTGCCACATATCCGGCAAAGGCTGCCAGCGGAAGCTGCCGGAAGTCAGGGCCGCGAGCAGGGAGCCAAGCAGAATGCCGAACACGAACATCCACTGCCACTCGATCCTGGGCACCGTTTTGATGAAATACTCCATCTGCGCCACCCGTTCCGCGGAGAAAAGTTCTTCGATCAGACCGGCGGTGCGGACGAAGGATGTGGAGGCGCCGAGATATTTGCCGGCAATCCAGACGGAAAAAACGGAAACGAGACCGGAGAGGGCCCCGGCCACATAAGGATTCCAGGCGCCGGGATCACGAAGCGCCGTGTTCTTATTTTTATCCATAAAACCTCCCTTGGCAGGCGATTGAAATTACTCTGCATTTTATCATAGATTGTGCGAAATTCAGGCCGTATCAATTTTTCTGATGGTCGCAATGTTGCAGGCGAGGCTCGTTTGAGGGGATAATTCATTAATAAGGGGGAGCTGGGGTGCCGAGGCCATGTTGATTTCAATCAGAGTCAAGGAAAGGCTGGAGCGGGTTGAAAGGTGCTGGTGACTGAAGGGGGCGACAGGGGCGAGCCGACCGCAGCGAAGAGCCCGATTTTGCCCCCTAAAATCGGCCTACAGGTGATTTTTGAGGTACAATTTAGGGGGTTTCCTTTTTTGTTTCAATTGCTTATCTTGGTCCGACCCCCCAGGATCCTCAGGATCACTTCTAAAGTCCCTTTTTCTCTGAATCGCGAGAAGATCATGCGAATTTTAGTTATTGAAGATCAGGAAGATATTCTCCAGAACATCGCGGACTATCTTCAACTGCAAGGCCATATTGTGGACTGCGCCCAGAACGGTCTCGGCGGCCTGCACCTGGCGGTCACCCTTGAACTCGACCTGATCATCCTGGACATTATGCTCCCCGGCATGGACGGCCTGACTCTCTGCCGCAAGCTGCGCCAGGAGGCGAGGGTGCATACGCCGGTGATCTTTCTGACGGCGCGAGACAGTTTGGAAGACAAACTGGCCGGTTTCAAGGCCGGCTCCGATGACTACCTGGTCAAACCCTTTGCCCTGCCCGAACTCCAAGCCCGGGTGGAAGCGGTACTGCGCCGCAGCCAGTTCGGCCAGGGGCAGCGACTGCAGGTCGCGGATCTGTGTTTCGATCTGGAGACCCTGCAGGTCTCGCGGCAGGGGAAGAGTCTCAAGCTCAGCCCCATTGGGCTGAAACTGCTCGAGAAGCTGATGAAAAGCAGCCCGCATGTGGTGCGACGCGAAAGCCTCCAGGACATCCTCTGGGGAGACGATGTGCCCGACAGTGACAGCCTGCGCAGTCACATTCATCTGCTGCGCCAGAGCGTCGACAAGCCCTTTGCCATCCACCTGATTCATACGGTTCACGGCATCGGTTACTGCCTCAAGGCGGATGACGATGTCATATAGACCTCGGCTTTCGCACCGCATCATCCTGTCCGTTGTTCTGCTCACTGTCGTCGTGAGTGGACTCTTCACCCTCGGCCTCACAGCCACCATTCACTACGTCGAGGAAAGCCTGCTCACGGACGAAATGCAGGAGGATTTCGCCCGGGTCTTCGAAGACTATCGGCGTGGCCGGGATCTGCGTCTTGACGAGGGGGCGGCCTTTTTTCCCGCCGGCCCGAACCTGCCCGACTATCTGCGCTCCATTCCGCCGGGTTATACCGAAATCGTTCTGGATGAGGGCAATCGCGCCTACTATGCCTATCGCCATGTGGAGGATGGCATCTCCTACTTTATGGTTAAGGACCAGACCTTCTTCGAAAAGGCGGAAATCCTTCTGCAAAGGGCGGTTTTCAGTGGCTTCGCCCTGTCGGTCGTGGTCTCTTTCGTGCTCGGTGTGAGCATGGTCAAGCAGGTGATCGCCCCGGTTCGCAAGCTGACGCGCCAGGTGGCCGAAGGCGCGCAGGACGAGTCGCGCGCCCTGGCTGCGGGGTATCCCGACGATGAAATCGGTGCCCTGGCCGGGGCGTTCGATGAGACGTTCGCCAGACTGCAGCGGGCCCTGGACCGTGAGGCTCTTTTCACCAGCGACGTCAGCCACGAACTGCGCACGCCGCTCATGGTCATCCAGAGCACCTGTGAGGTCTTGGCCGCCGGGAAAGAACTCGACGACTACACCCGGCAGAAGATCGAAGCGATCCGCCGCGCCGCGAAGGAGATGAAGGAACTGGTCGAGGCGTTTCTGGCCCTTGCCCGGCGGAAAGAGATGCATTCGGAGACTGCGACTCTCGACGCCATCGTCCGATCGCAGCTTCCGAAGTGGGAACAGATGGCGGGGCAAAAGGGCAACCGCCTGGTTTTGCAGGAAAAGACCAGAGACCCGGCGCAAAAGACCATGGCATATCCGGCGGTTTTGCTGCGCACGGTCATCGACAACCTGATCCAAAATGCCATTCATCACACCGCCGATGGGGAGATCGTTCTGGTGCTGCGCGCCGGGGGGTTCGAAGTGCGGGATAACGGAACGGGAATCGCGGTCAATGACATGTACAGGGTCTTCCAGCCCTATTACCGCGGCACGGCCTCTCACCGCGAAGGGCTCGGCCTGGGATTGTCCCTGGTGCAGCGAATCTGCGAACGGGAAGAGTGGAGGGTCACGCTGGAGCCGAACCACCCGAAGGGATGCCGTTTCCAGATTGATCTTGGATAAATCGGCTGTTTTGACATTTTTTTGATCTTTTTTTTACCTTCCGAAGACATCTGACCCGCTAATCTGCCTGCATCTCTAAAATGAGGAGTTGCAGGCATGCATTCGTTCATCACAGACAAATTTTGGCGTCCCTCGCTCAATACAACTACGGTCGCGCTAATCGTCGCTCTGTTCATTGTTTTGGCAGACAACCGCCTCTTCTGGCGTTCCTTTACCTCCCGGCTCGGCCTGGATTCGCTCGAGCACTGGACTTTCGTGCTCACCGTGGCTGTAGTCTACGTCCTTCTGCTTAACGTCCTGATCTCGCTGTTTGCCTTCCGACCGGTCTTTAAGCCTTTTTTGATCATCCTGCTGCTGACCACGGCCGCCGTCAGCTACTTCTCCGACATCTACGGCGTGATCATCGACAAATCTATGGTCCACAACATCCTCGAGACCGACGCCACGGAGGCCGCCGAGCTTTTGACCTGGCCGCTGTTCCGCCACCTGCTGTGGTTTGGCGCCGTTCCCGCGACCCTTGTCGCGCTGACGCGCATCCGCACCCGCTCCAGAAAGAGAGAAGCGCTGGCCAGAATCGCCGTTGTCTGCGCCAGCCTGGCCGTAATCCTGGGAGCTGGCATGACGCATTACAAGCAGTTCGTCCTTTTCGGCCGCGAAAACCGCGACCTCCAGATGTTCCTCAATCCCTCCTATCCGATTTACGCAATGCAGAAGGTGCTTCGCAAGACGTATTTCGCCCGGGCCGAAGAACCGTTGCGCGTCGTGGCGGCCGACGCGGTCAGAAAGCCGCAGGGGTCCAGAACCGTCGTCGTTCTGGCGATTGGCGAAACGGCCCGGGCCCGGGAGTTCGCGTTCAACGGCTATGGCCGCGACACCAACCCGCGGCTCGCCTTGCGCAATGTCGTCAATTTTCCCGATGTTCAGGCCTGCGGCACGTCCACCGCTGAATCCCTGCCGTGCATCTTCTCCTCTCTCGACCGGGAGGATTACAGCCGGGACAAGGCCGCCCGCCAGGAGAACCTGCTCGACATCCTCCAGCGGGTTGGCGTGACGGTTCTGTGGCAGGACAACAATTCGGGGAGCAAAGGGGTGGCCGAGCGCATCGCCTACGAGGATCTCTCCCGGCAGAGCGACGCCGAGCTCTGCGCTGGGGATAACTGCTTCGATGAAATTCTGCTGCGCGACATCGACCGGCGCTTGGCGCAAAGCACCGACGACATGCTTATCGTGCTCCACATGAAAGGAAGCCACGGTCCTTCTTATTACAAACGGACTCCAGCTGCCTTCAAGACCTTCCTCCCGGAGTGTACCCAGGACAATCTTCAGGACTGCCCGCAGCAGACGCTCGTCAATGCCTACGACAATACCATCGTCTACACCGACTATGTTCTGGCGAAACTCATCGATCTGCTGCGGGCGCAGGATTTCGCCACCGCGATGCTCTACGTCAGTGATCACGGCGAATCGCTGGGAGAGAACGGGTTGTACCTGCATGGGCTGCCTTATGCGCTGGCCCCCGACGAGCAGAAACAGGTGCCCATGATCTTCTGGGCGTCGGACGATTTCATCGCTCAAAAATCCCTGGATGTCGGTGCGCTGGCGGCCAGGCGCACAGGCCCCTACAGCCATGATGTGGTATTCCACAGCATTTTCGGGTTTTTCGACATCAAGAGTGAAATATATCGCTCCGACCTCGATATCTTCTCCGCCAGTCGCATCGCAGAGCGGATGGCCGGAGCCACCATGTCGACTGCTGGCCGGAGAGAACCTCATCGATACCCTTGAGGACCGGGGCGAACAGAGAGCAAAAAGTCAGGATGGAAAGGATGATGACCACTTGGCCCTGTTAAGCGGATTTTTCAGCCTCCTAGAGATCCTTCCTTATGCGAAAAGCCCTCGATTGGAATTTTGGCGGCTTTTCGCGTACTACAGAGAGTGACGTATCGGAAATTGGGAAGTGTCCCTCATTTCCCCTCTCATTTCCCCCGTTTCCTGCTTGAGGTTTGGTCGGCCTGTGCTATGAGTAACTGTAGGGATTTTCGTCATTAAAAGCATATCGGCCTATCAGGAGGGTAAACGTGATCGCGACGGTGACCGTTAATCCCGCCTTCGACAAGCTCTGCTACGTCGATGATTTCTCGGCGGGCGAGGTTCACCGGATCTCGCGGGAGACTCAGGAGCGCACCGTCATTGGCGGCAAAGGCGTCAATGTTTCGGTTTTTCTACGCACCTTCGGTCTTGACAGCATCGCCATGGGATTTTCCGGCGGTCTGCACGGAACCCTTCTGGAACTTGATCTCAGGGATCTTGGCGTGACCACAAATTTCGTGCGCACCGAGCACGAAACCCGCACCAACCTCTTTTTCATCGACAAGAAAAACGACCGTCTGACGGTCGTCAACGTCAGTGGCAGCGCCATTGGCAGTGAAGATCTGCAACTGTTCGAAGATCGTTTCCAGAAGGTCCTCAACCAGATCGACACCCTCGTCCTCTCTGGTTCGCTGCTGCCGGACATGGATGTGAATTTCTACGGAAACCTGGTGGAGCGGGCTCATGCGAAGGGTGTCAGGGTGCTGGTCAACACCTCGCCGCGCTATTTCGAGAGTGTTGTCCGCGTGGGAGGCTTCGCCCTTTTCCCCGATCTGCGCAGCGGCGGTGATTTCTACGGTCAGACCCTGGCGGATGCCCATGACTGCCTGGCCTGCGGACGCACCCTGCTGAAAGAGTGCGCGACCTGTGAAGTCGTCGTTTTTTCGCATCTGATCGGGGAGATAATCACCATCACCCGGGAGGACAGCAGAATTTTTCGTCGCCGGGATCTGCACCCGGCCAACCTGCTCGGGTTTGCCGATGCTGTAGTCGCCGGTCTGCTATACGGTCTTGAGGGTGGTCACAGCCTGCCCGAGGCTCTGGCCTGGGGCAGCGCGGCGGGATTCGCTGTCGGCGAGCAGGAGACCAAATTCGACCTGACCCTGAAGCATGTCGAGGAGGCCCTTTCTCTTCTCGAAGTCGAGGAGATCGAGCCATGAAGGTGCGCAATGTGTTCTGCCGCGACATCTCCTCGGTTTCCGAGCGGATGAGCCTGGGTAGTGTCATCCGGTTGATGCTTCTGAGCCGCACTGTCGCCATGCCGGTGGTGAACCTGGACAACCGTTATCTGGGATGCATCGAGATCGCCGACATTATCGACGCCTGTGTGCCCCACTACATGAAAAGTCTGCGGCGCACCGGATTTCTGCCGGAGATCGAGCGATTCTACGAGAATCTGGAGAAAATTCAGGATCGCCGGGTGGCGGATTATCTGCCGAGCGACTATCCCAGCCTGCACCCGGATGATGCCATCAATGTCGCCGCGGATCTGCTCGAGAAATCGCGGCGCCAGGTTCTGCCGGTGGTCGAAGACGCCCTGCTGCTCGGCACGCTTTCGCGCCTGGATATCGTTTCGGCGGTGCTGAAGTTCTAACCCGGATTATTCATGAAAACTTCTGCTGCAACCGCCAATTGCCCGCCATCTCAAGCCGTGCTCGCTCCTTGCGCTTCGACGTACTGTGAGTACGTCTGCAGGGCAACTCCCTGTGCCA
>JAXHUR010000009.1:0-55193 GCA_034189505.1 Thermodesulfobacteriota bacterium
GGGCATTTACGCATTGAAACGCGCATTGCACAGGACAAGGTTGTGGAGGCCTGGAGCATGGGCGAGATGTTCCGGGGATTTGAAGCGCTTTTGCAGGGGCGCGATCCCCTCGATGCGCCGGACCACACGGCAAAGGATTCGCAGTCGTTGCGGAAGAGGTCCGCAACCTCGCCTCGCGCTGCTCGAAAGCCGCGGGGGAAACAGCAGAATTGATTGTCGAAACCATCAATCGCACTCAGACCGGGAAGCAGATCGCCGAAAATACCCAGAATGCTTTTGGTGAAATTGTGACCGGTATCATAGAAGTAAACAAATTGACCGATGAAATTGCGGCGGCCACCAGCGAGCAGGCCGAGGAGATTCAACAGGTCACTCTGAGCCTGAGGCAGATCGAAAACGTGACGCAAAAAACCACCGCTTCTGCGGAACAGAGTGCGGCGGCGGCACAGGATCTGGCCTCCCAGGGGCATGAGCTGCGCCAGCTGATGACACGGTTTACCCTGGCCCCACAGAAAATGCTTCTGGCGTAAAAACTCAGTCTTTTCGAGATCGCAGCTCCACACGGATAAATCAAAAAGGGATGCCCGGACAAATCCGGCAAAAGGCGAGACTCGAAAAGATTGTCCATCTACTCGTTATCAATAGGAAAAATTATCTGTCGTTGTCAAGGATACCCGGAAATTTATCCCTGGCAGGAGATGCTCCTATTGCTTTTTGAGATCTCCTTTGGGAACGATTTTCCCGAGTTTTTCGACTTCACCAAGCACCGCTTCGGCAGCCTGAATCAGATCAAGAACAAGGCGCTCGTTGACTTCGAGAAGTCCCTCGTATTCTCCCCGGTTGCGCAGGTTGTGGCAGTGGGCCAGAACACGCCAGACTTCAGGACCGACGCCTATTGTCTGCTGCAGACATTGAAAAACGATATAGCGGTTTCCCGAGCGATATCCATGCCAGCGGAGAGCGGCGAGTGACAATGCATGTGCAGCATTGTAGGCCAGATCGAAGCGACTCTCCAACGACAAGTCATCCATCCGGGAGTCTTTGAGCCGTGTGCGCCCTGAATGGAGAAGGCCATCGAATTCTTTCCGATCCCCTGGTTCCTGCTTTATCTGTCCGATATCAACCAGATTTTTAAACTGTTGGCAGGTCATCTTCAGATCCGATCAGAAATATTTTGGGTTGCTCGATCACTCTGACCACAAAGTTTCTTTCCGCAGTTATTTTGCTTCTGAATTCTTCGACAGTATAAATCGTCGGGTTGACCTGTCTTCCCAACTGGCTTTCCAGCTCAGAGAAGCTGACCAGCAGGTCCGGGTAGGTTAACTGGTCTGAAATCAACATCAGATCGATGTCGCTTCCAGCAGTGTCTGATCCCTTCGCAACGGAACCGTAGATGAAGGCAACCTTGATTTTCTCCTTGAATTGCTTCAGGGCCACACGCAACGGGCCGGCAAGACCGAAGGTTTTGCGAACGATTCCTTTCAGCTCTTCGAAAACGGGCGATGCCGGGTTTGCCTGGTAATGCTTCTGATTGCCGATCTTTTTTACCGTTAGAAGGCCGGCTTTGGAGAGCTTTTCCAGCTCTCGCAGGACGGTGCCGGTGCCTATGTCTGCCCGATCGACAATCTCCTTGGAATAAAAGCTTTTTTCCGGCGAGCCAAAAAGAAGGCGCAGAAGCTGCTGCTGTGTCCTGGTAAACAGGGCATCGCTGATACCGAAGTTTTTCCCGTTAATGTTTCCCATATTGGGAACTATATAACCCAAAATGGGATAATGCAAGCGGATTTTTCAGGTCTGAGACTGCTTAGCATTGGTGTCCTTTATCCATGTGGCCCGTCCTGACCACGCGGGCCACCATCAGGCCAGTGTCTTCGTACTGCTGATGGCGGCACAGTTTGCGGCTCAGCAACGCACCGCTGATTGTCCCTGCCAGTCAGAGTGTCCAGCGCGAGTTGTTCATCCGTATTTTATTCGTTGAAATAGGTCATTCCAGTACCTCTCGGTGGCCGCCCCTGACAGGCCGGATTTCCAGAGACGGGGTGTCCGGTTTTCCAGACAAATATGCGGTCGGGATGGAGCCGGAAAGGTGGTGTGGAGAGATGTGCAGATTTTTTTACGACAGGCCGAAAAGAAGTGCTGTTTCCGTGCATCACTCAGGCTGATTTCGGGGTGGGAGCCAAGTGAGAGAAGTTTTTCCTTGTCGGCAAATCGATACTTGAAGCGCCAAAGCTTGCCGCCGGCTTTCGTGACGCAGATACAAGCCTGCGTCATCAGCCAGTTATGACTAAAACCCAAAATGGTTTGTAAAAAGGTGTAAAGAAATGCAGCGTTAGGCGTGAAATTCCCCGACCGTTTTTATTTTTGCGGCCCTTCGGCAGCCTCAGGTAAGCAGCGGAACGGCCAGCACCGGGCACTTAGCCCGGTGCAGCACTTTTTCCGCGACACTGCCGAGAAAAGTATAGTGCAGCCGCCCTTTGCCGTGAGTTCCCATAACGATCAGATCGGCATCGAGTTCACGCGCCAGGGTGAGAATCGTCCCCACCGCCCGTCCGTGCCGCACGTGAATTTCGGTGACCCGGCCGAGATCTTCGGGATGATCCTTCAATTCATCTTCGGCAAACTGTTTCAGCCGCTGCTGAATCAGCCTGCGCACCTCATCCTTGTGTCCCAACTCCATATCGGCGAGCTGGTCCGGCCCGATCACAGTCGAGACATAATTCATCACCGCCGACTCAACTTCCGGCATCACATGCAGAACGTGGATGACGCCGTCATGTGAGCGGGCCAGGCTCACCGCGTGCCGGAAAGCATGGGCGGCGTTGTCCGACAGGTCGGTGGCATAGACGATGGTGCGGTATCGAGGAATCATGACGCGCCTCCCGACGGCTCAGGCGCTGTGCGGAGCTTGATTGCCGCGCAGCTTCTGCAGAGCCATGACTCCCAGGTAGAGAGCCAGCCCCACGAGATAACTCAGATAATGGTTGTTGATGCCGACATAATGGGCGAAAAATCCCGGGCGAAACATTATGGCCGCCACTCCCAGCAGCAGCAAAAGCTCATACCAACGCAGACGGATCAGGAACCAGCCCTGCGTCGCTGAGGCGAAGGCAAATGCGCCGATACAGGTCATGAAGAAGATATAGATGGCCAGCGGAAAGCTGTCGATCCCGATCAGCAGCATATCGGTGTTGAAGATGAACATGAACGGCAGCACCGCTGTGCGGATATCGTACATGAACCCCTGAATCCCGGTAGGAATGGGATCGGAGCGGGCAATGGCGCTGGCCGCATAGGCCGCAAGTCCCACCGGCGGCGTATCGTCGGCCAGAATTCCGAAATAAAAGACGAACAGATGCGCGGCGATCAACGGCACGATAAAGCCCTGTCCGTGTGCGATGGTGACCAGCGCAGGAGCCGTCAGCGAGGCCATAACAATGTAATTGGCCGTGGTCGGCAGCCCCATGCCGAGGATCAGGCTGGCAATGGCGGTAATCAACAGCATCAGGAAGATATTGCCCTGGCTCAGGGTGTCTATGATGTTGGTGATCAGGCCCCCCAACCCCATGGTCACCACCCCGACGATTATCCCCGCCGCAGCGGTGGCCACCGCCACGCTCACCATGTTGCGCGCGCCGGCGATCATGCCGTTGACGATATCGAAAAAACCCTTCCGCCAGGCTTCACCCATGTCGCCGCCCCAGATACGCGCCTTGATAGGATGCTGAAACGCCATGATCCCCGCCAGCACAAGAATCGCGCGATAGGCCGCCAGATCGGGAGAGTGACGCGGGATGATCAGTTCGTAGAGCAGCAGCAGAATCGGCACCAGGTAGTGCAGACCGTTACGCAGCACCAGGGAAAATTGCGGCAGATCCACCTTGCTCAGTCCCTTCATGCCGAGTTTGGACGCTTCGAGATGGGTCAGGTAGAACAGTGCGAAATAGGATGCGAATGCCGGGATGGCCGCCGCCTTGATCACTTCGATATAAGCGACATTTACATACTCGGCGATAATGAAAGCTGCCGCACCCATGATCGGCGGCATCAACTGGCCGTTGGTGGAGACGGCCACTTCGATGGCCGCCGCCTTCTTGGGCGGATAGCCGACCTTTTTCATCAGCGGGATGGTAAACGTTCCGGTCGTCACTACATTGGCAATGGAGGAGCCGGACACCATGCCGGTCATGCCGCTTGCCAGCACCGCTGCCTTAGCCGGTCCCCCTTTAAAACGCCCCAGAAGCGACATCGACAGATCGATAAAAAACTTACCCGCTCCCGCCTTGTCAAGCATGGAACCAAGCAGCACGAATAGAAAGACGATGCGCGCCGACACCCCGATGGGGATCCCGAAGATCCCCTCGGTGGTCAGGGAGATCTGACTGACGTAGCGCTCGATGCTCACACCCTTGAATGCCAGGAAATCAGGCATGTAAGGGCCGAAAAAAGCGTAACAGGTAAACACGATGGCAATCACCGGCAGCGCGGGGCCTATAACCCGGCGTGCCGCATCGAGCAGAACCACCACCAGAAAGATACCGATCACCAGGTCGCGCGTATTGGGACGGCCGACACGGTTGGCGATCCCCTCGTAATCAAAAACGATATAGAGCGCGGCGCCGGCTGCCAGCAGAGCGATGATCAGATCGGGCCAGGGGATGGTGTGCTTTTCCCCCAGCCAGCGCAGACCGGGAATTGTGACATCGCGCTTGAGCGTGGGGTAGGAAAGAAAAACGATGGCCAGTCCGAAAGCGAGGTGAATGGAGCGGATATAGGTGGAATCGAGCAACAGCCAGCTGGACAGTGAGAGTTGAAAAAGCGACCAGCACAGCGCAATCACCGGCACTGCATAACGCATCGGCCCCTGCGGGCGGCGCAGTCCGAGCTCTTCCTCTTCCTTAAGGCGCTGGGCGGCAACAAGGCCCTCATCCGAAACAGTCTTATCCTGATGCACCATGCACTGCTCCCTGCCGTTGAAAAAGGTATCCAGTATCGGTTGGGTGCTGAAAAACCGCAACAGACCTTATTCGATCAGGCCCACCTCCCGAAAGTATTTTTCAGCGCCCGGATGCAGCGGAGCGGAAAGGCCCTGGAGCATGTTCTCCCGCGTCAGGCCGGCCAGAGCCGGATGCAGGGTGGTGAGGTTATCGAGATTTTCAAATACCTCGCGGGTCAGCAGATAAATCAGATCTTCCGGCACATCGGCCGAGGTGCAGATGGTCGCTTTAACACCGTAGGTGGGAACCGGCGCGTCATTGACAACGCCGGGGTAGGGTTCAACCGGAATATCGGCAGGCGCGTAAAAAGGCAGCTTTTCGACCAGATCGCGTACATAGCGCTCACTCACCGGCACGAATTTAACCTTGCGGGTACCGGCGGCCGCCTCCTTAATGGATCCGTTGGGGTGGCCCACCGTATAAAAGTAGGCATCGATGCGACCGTCCTGAAGCATTCCGGCGGCTTCGGCCGGCTTGATCCCTTCGGCCCTGAGATCGGTATCGGGATTGATACCCGCCACAGTAAACAGGTCGAGGGCATTGACACGCTGGCCGGTGCCGGGGGCGCCGATGTTGACGATCTTGCCTTTTAGATCCTCCACGCTATCGATCCCTGCGTCCGCAGCGGCCAGGATGGTCACGGCTTCCGGATGCAGGGCAAACATGGCGCGAAGCTTCTTCTGCGGACGCCCTTCCCATTCGCCAAGCCCCTTGAGGGCCTGGTATTGAAGATCGGACTGCACCACGCCGAGTTCGATGTCGCCGTTCATCAATGCATTGACATTGAACACCGAACCGCCGGTGGACTCCACCGTGGTGCGCACATTGTACTGATCGCGCTTCTGGTTGATCAGCTTGCTGATAGCACCGCCGACAGGATAATACACACCGGTGACGCCACCGGTGCCGATGGTCACAAACCTTGTCGGACCGGAGGCTCTCTCACCGGTCTGATCCGATTCGGACTGGCATCCCGGCAGAAAAAACAGCGCCAGAACAAAGATGAGTAAGCGTTTCATTGTAATCTCCTTTGTGTTCGACTTGATCCCGCCGGCAAGGCGGGGCACAATCATCCATCAGGGGAATACACTCAAAGCCGCTGGTTTTCCAAAGCTACCAGCCCCCCACGCACTGTCAAGCACAGCACGCCTCTCAGAAAGAGTTGATGCGCCGGATAAAGGCCTTGAGCAACCCGAAGTTGCGCTGACTGAAAGGAAAGCTCAAGCGCGGGAGATAAAACAGGTCGGGTTCGTCCTGCTCTTCGGGGAACGCTGCTCCAAGCTGCAGATGCCCGCCGGGCTGAATGATTTCACCGAATTCCTCACCCAGCGTCTTAACATCGCCTTCGCTCAGATTCCGGTTGAGGCGGATCACCAGTGTATTGCCGACAAAACGGCTGGAGTGATAGATCCGGTAGAAATCATCGATCACCTGCACCGCCTCCTCGGGATCGGAGGTGATGGTGAACAGGGAGAAGTCCTCTCCCGATATCATCCCCTTGGCATAAAGGGTCTTCTTCACGAATTCGAACCAAGGCCCCCAGTAGTCTCCGGCATCATCATCGATGAGCACCAGCGGCACGGGCGGGTTCTTGCCGGTCTGGATCAGCGTCAGGGTCTCCATCGCCTCATCCAGGGTGCCGAATCCGCCGGGGAAAAGGGCCACCGCATTGGCCTCCTTGAGAAAAGCCACTTTGCGGTTGAAAAAATACTTGTAGGTCAAAACCTTGTCGTCCTTGGACATGACCGGGTTGGTTTCCTGCTCGAAGGGCAGGCGGATATTGACGGCAAAGCTGTTTTCCGCCCCGGCGCCTTCGTTGCCGGCGTGCATAATCCCCCCCCCTCCGCCGGTGATGACCATATAGTCGCGCTCGGCCAGCATTCGGGAGAACTTGACGCACTTCTGGTAGATTGGCGCTTCGGGCGGGGTGCGGGCGGACCCGAAGATGGTCACCTTGCGTCGCTTGCGGTAGGGGCGGAAGACCTTGCTGGTATAGCGCATCTCCTTCATGGTGGTGCGCATCAGCTTGAGGTCGGCTGGGTAATCGATTTCATGGCCGGCCTTGAGGGCGCTGAGGATCATTTCACGGATAAGGGCCGGATTGTGCACCCCCACCTGGTCCATGAGCTGGCGGATCAGTTCATCGACCGGACCGTTGTCGCGCTTAAAGGAAATATCCATGGAGTGAAGCCTCCTTCGGGATCAGATACCGGCATCCGCCGGAGAAATATCAAGACGTTGCAGTGATGAGACGGCCCCGAGGCGCGCCCGGGCCAGCAGAAAGCCAACCATGCCGGCGCCCGCATAGCGCTGCGCGAACTCGTCATAGAGGCTGCGCAGGGTGCGCTCGGCGGCATAAAACGCTGTGCGCGCATCCGAACTCAGATTTTCTTCGATGGAATCACAAGCAAAAGTGACACAGTTGAAGGGGCGAAACCCGGCGGTGAGACGACAACCTTCAGCCGCCAGCATAGGGCAGGTCGCGGAGAAATCAGGCGATGGCGGAACGCTGTCGCGGGCAATGAAAAACAGCAGATTGACCAGGGTAACGTGATGCTTGCCGTGGCCGCAGCAGAGCCCTCCGCACTTTCGACAATGCTCCTCGCCCTCCCCCTCGACAAAAAGCCGATGCAATCCCTGCTGCAAAAGCTCGATCGCATCAAGGCGTGCGGAGATCCACCCTTTTTCGTCATCCGCCAGACGCGCCCAGTCGGACCGAAGCGCAGCAAGGCCGGACTCCCACAACTGCGCATCACGCGCATCAACACCGATAGGATTCAATAAAAACACCCTTCCGCCAGGGGGCGGCGGCGGAAAATAATAAAATGGCCGAAGAAGCCCATAAGCCGGGTTCTGTACCCCGTACCGGTTGCCCGGGGCGAGGCGGTGATCATTCATCTAGGACCGCCGTTGCCGGCGGCCTCAAGCGACCAGACCCGGGAGCTTCGGACGGGCCGCCCTCAAACGCTCCCCTATTCGGTCTTGCTCCCGATGGGGTTTACCGAGCTGCCGGTGTCACCACCGGCACTGGTGAGCTCTTACCTCACCCTTTCACCCTTACCTGCTTCGACACAGGGCCAAAGCAGGCGGTTTGCTTTCTGTGGCACTTTCCCTGGGGTCACCCCCGGTTCCCGTTAGGAACCATCGCGCCCTGCGGAGCCCGGACTTTCCTCCCCCCCTCATGCCGTCAGGCATGACAGGCGGCGATCACCTGTGCTTCTTCGGCCATTGCAAGAATCGATCAGGCTTGTCCCGGCGTTTCCGGATCCAGATAGATAATGCGGTTGCAATGGGGGCAAGTCATGACTTCGTCGTTGCGGAACAGCTCATTGAACGACTGGGGAGGAAGCTGCATGTTGCAGCCCAGACAGGCGCCGCCGCGTGCCTCGACCACGGCGAGTCCGCCGCGCCGGTCCACCAGCATCTGATAGCGCTTGCCCAGCATTCTTGGCAGGCGGTCAAACAGCGCCTTGCGCTCATCCTCCCTCGATGACAACGCCGTGTCAATCTGCCGCAACTGCTCGTCGATATCACCCTTGCGCTCGGAGACCTTCTCTTCCTGGGCAGCCAGCTCTTCGTCCTTCTCCAGCTTTTCCTGCCCCAGGCGATCGATCTCGTCGTTCTTGCCGGCGATGCGCTGCTCAAGATCGCGAACGTTTTTCTTGGCGGTATCGACCTCTTTGAGAACCGCGACATACTCTTTCTGAGTTTTGATGGCCGGCAGCCGCTCCTCCGCCTTGACGACGTTTTCACGCTCCTGTTCCAGCTCCCGCGCAAGTTCATGGCGCTCATTTTCAAGAGCCTCCAGCGCATCCCCGAGTTCTGTTACCAGGGCGCGGACCTGCTCGCCCTCGCGCTCCAGCTCAGCCAGCTCGTTTTCGAGTTCCTGACGCTGCTGCCTGGCTTCGTAAGAATGCGTGTCGATTCGCTGAAGATCCCTGAGCACCTTTAACTGTTGCTGAACATCCGATCCTTCCATTCCGATCCTTCCCGTTGCTTGGGTTTAAAGCGCCCGCAGCCGCAGACACCGTTCTGAGTCCTCAAATAAAAAAGGGGAGCTACACGAACCGAAACGGTTCACTCTCCCCCTGTGCTTCCAAAATTTCAATGTTCCATCCCTGGTTGTCGGCCTCGTCACGCAGCACTTGGGCCAGACGCGCCACCATGACACGTTCGCTGGCGAAATGGCCGGCATCCACCAGGCAGAGATCTTTCTCCTGGGCCTGGCGCGCTTCATGGTACTTGATGTCTCCGGTCACCAGAACATCAGCGCCCTGGCGCACGGCTTCACCGATCAGTGAAGCGCCGCTCCCCCCGCATACGGCTACTCTGGAGACGGTGCGGTCAACAGACCCTACCACTCGAACCTTTTCAGTCCCCAGTCCCTGAGCGACCTGCCGGGCGAATTTGTCAAGGGAAAGCGCTTCAGAGAGTCGCCCGATCCTTCCCAGCCCCACATCGCTCCTGCGGTTCCGCAGAGGAATCAGGTCATAGGCAGGTTCCTCGTAGGGATGCGCTTTGAGCATTTTCTGCAGCACCCGTGTCAGATATTCGCGCGGCACAACGGTTTCAAGGCGCAGCTCCGAAACCGCTTCACGCCGGCCAATCTCCCCGATGAAAGGATTTGCGGCGGCGCCGGGGCAAAACGTCCCCGTGCCCTCCGCACGGAAAGAGCACTGGTCATACTCACCGATATTGCCCGCCCCAGCCTGGAAAATCGCATCGGAGACCTGCTCTTCATGGCCGCTCGGCACGAAAACCACCAGCTTGAACAGCTCATCGTCGTTCCCCTGCTGCAACACGGCGACATCCTGCAGCTCAAGGGCCTGGGCCAGCCAGTCGTTGAGACCGCCTCGCGCCCGGTCGAGATTGGTGTGGGCGCAGAAAATCGCTGTTCCGGCCTGAGCCGCCCGCAGCAGCCTCCGCCCCGTCCCTTCACTTGCAACCACGCCCTGCAGCGGGCGCAAAATCAACGGGTGATGGCTGACAATCAGCGTTGCTTCACGGGCGATGGCTTCCTCGATAACGCAATCTTCAGGATCGAGGGCCACCAGCAGGCGACGCACCTCCATTGCGGAATCACCGAGCTGCAGGCCGACATTGTCCCAGGATTCCGCCAAAGCAGGCGGCGCAACCCTGTTCATGAAGCCGACAACATCCTGAACTCTTGGAAATTTCAGCTTTTTTGCCATATTTTGCGTTCGTGAAAAAAAAAGAGTGCAACTTTAGTCTTGCGGTTGCACTCTCGGCAAGCCAAGGCTTGCGGTTATGTTTTCATGAGGCGTATTGATCTCATTCACTGTCCGGTGGTGGGCCCACCAGGATTCGAACCTGGGACGAACCGGTTATGAGCCGGTGGCTCTACCAAACTGAGCTATAGGCCCTTTTAAAAGACTCAGCCTTTTAGATTATGTCTCCCCGTTTTTCATGTCAAGATTTTTTCTGTATTTTTCAATACTCCACAAAGCTCTTGAGACGCTTGGAGCGACTCGGGTGGCGCAGCTTGCGCAAGGCCTTGGCCTCGATCTGGCGGATTCGCTCACGGGTGACGTTAAAGTCCTGCCCTACTTCCTCGAGAGTATGATCTGATTTTTCGCCGATGCCGAACCGCATGCGCAGCACCTTCTCCTCCCGCGGCGTCAGCGTCGAGAGTACCCGCGCGGTCTGATCCGACAGGTTACCCTTGATGACCGCCTCCACCGGAGAAACGACAGCCTTGTCCTCGATGAAATCGCCGAGGGAGGAATCCTCCTCCTCGCCGATGGGCGTCTCGAGGCTGATAGGCTCCTTGGCGATTTTAAGGACGCGGCGCACTTTCTCCAGCGGCAGCTCCATGCGCTCGGCAATCTCCTCCGGCGTCGGTTCGCGCCCCATCTCCTGAACCAGCTGGCGGCTGGTGCGGATCAGCTTGTTGATCGTTTCGATCATGTGCACCGGAATGCGGATGGTGCGGGCCTGGTCGGCAATGGCGCGCGTAATCGCCTGCCGGATCCACCAGGTGGCGTAGGTGGAGAACTTGTAGCCGCGCTGATATTCAAACTTGTCCACCGCCTTCATCAGGCCGATATTGCCTTCCTGGATCAGATCGAGGAACTGCAGTCCGCGATTGGTATACTTTTTGGCAATGGACACCACCAGCCGCAGGTTGGCTTCCACCAGTTCGCTCTTGGCCATCTTGGCGCGGAATTCACCTTTCTGTACATCCTTGAGGGCTTCGAGCAGTTCCTCGGGCATGAAGCCCGATTCCTCCTCCACCTTGTGGAACTTGCGCAGCGCGGCCTTGAGACGTTTTTCCACCGACAGCAGAGTTCCGATGTCGACCCCGATTTCGGCAGCAACGGCATGGGCGCTTTCATCACTTTCGCGCATGCGCAGAAGAAGTTTCTCCAACTCTTCGCGCGGCCGCCCCAGTTCACGCTCGCAGGCATTGACCTCGGCCATGCCTTTTTTCACCTGGGAAGCCAATTGTTTGAGACGGTCGACGATCTTGCCGACCTGATGGTCCTTAAGGCGGATCTGCTTGAGCAGCTCAACCACGTCGGCCTTGAGTTGGCTGGCTCGCGCCTCGAGTTCCTCGCGTTCCTGCGCTGAGGGCTCCCCGGCCAACCCTTCGCGAATCTCCATGAAGGTATCATCGAGGGCACGGATGCGATCGATGATTTCCAGGATGCGGTCGCGTTGCTTTTCCTCCTGCTCGCTGCCCTCTTCCTCCTCGTACTCCTTGGTGATCTCGGCGACGCCGATCGTACCTTTTTCAAGCCGCTCACCCAGGGAAATCACCTCTTTGAAGGCGATGGGCGTGCGCAGGATCACGCGCGTCACCAGCGCTTCACCTTCTTCGATGCGCTTGGCGATTTCGACTTCCCCCTCGCGGGTCAGCAAACTGACCTGCCCCATTTCGCGCAAGTACATCCGCACCGGATCACTGGTCCGGCCAAGTTCGGCTTCGAGATCGGGTTCACTTTCTTCGCTGCTCCCTTCGCTCTCTTCTTCTTCGTCCTCGAGGCCGCGGTCCTTGGGCAGAGGAATCTTCTGCTCCGAATCGACAATCTCGATGTCAAGCTCACCGAACATGCTCATGACATCGTCGATCTGCTCGGACGACACTATGTCGGCCGGCAGCAGGTCATTGACTTCGTCGTAAGTCAGAAACCCCTTTTCGCGACCGAGGTCGATCAACTGCTGTACTTCATCGATTTTGGTTTTTTTGGACATTCCGACCAATCTCCCCTTGCGCTCTTTGATCCCTGATCCGTGAGAGTTGAGATAAGGGCAGAGCCCTGCTTGTTTTCTCACGCACCAGGGTTGATGTAGAATCTGTCGTCAATATATGGGAACCAATGACAGTCGCGGATCGGTTCCGAACTGCATGGTTTGAAAACGGCGCTCCGAACAGCCATTCAATGGCGGAGCAATTCAAGCCTGTCTCTTTACAGTGTAATCCATTTATTCGATTTTGCCGTTGTTCCCCCGTCGCAATTCACGCAATTCAAGGGTCAAACGGGCAAGCGCTTCGTTATCCCCTTTTTTTTCAGCGTCATGGATACGCTGCATCAGCTCGGTACGTTGGCGCTTCTGGCCGCCGCGCCGCACCCCCGCGCGGCATTCGGCGAACAGGGCATCGAGATCCTCACCGAACACTTCATGGGCCGGCAGGCGGATATCTTCCAGCAGACGGGCCTCGTCAGCATCGAGTTTTTCGGCCAGCTCCGCACGCGAAACCGGTCCGGGAGACACGGCGAAATCGAGGATTTTGTGCGCCACCTGCCGAGTCGATGGTTCAACAAGCAGGTTTTCAATTCCTTCTTCGCGCGCCCTGCGCCGGACCTCCTCAGACTCCAGCAGGTAGCGCAGCAGCGCCTGGGGCGCCGCCGCCCCCCGGGTGCGTCCCGAACCGGCAACCGACGAAGACCGTTCAGAATTCGAGCGCGAAAAACGCGGCGGCACGGCTGTAGGCGGCGGTACTGACAGACGCGGTGGTTCAGATCTTGTCTCCAGCGACCGCTCTTCCTTGTGCGCCCCGGCACGCCCTGCCATCTGCTTGAGCAATTGCAGCTCAACACCCGTCTTCTGCGCCAGTTCCTGAATATAGAGATCCCGTTCGATTTCGCTCGGGATCGACCCGAGCCGGGCCACCACATCTTCCGCCGCCCGGGCTCGCCCCTGCACACTGTCGCCGCGAAGGGCCAGCCGTTCGTCAATGAAGAGATCAAACACCGGCCGCGCCGCGTCAATACGGGCACGAAATGCCCTGACCCCCTCGCGGACCAGCAGCGAATCGGGGTCGTCGCCTTCCGGCAGGACAGCCGAAACCACCGTCAAACCCTCGGGCAGCAGCGCCTCCATGGCCCGGAACGTCGCCTTGCGACCGGCATCGTCCTGGTCAAAAAGCAGAACGACTCTGGTCGCGAATCGCTTCAGCAATCTGGCATGTTCGGCGGTCAATGCCGTGCCGCAGGTCGCCACCGCCTGAGTCATGCCGACCCGGTGCAGGGCCAGAACATCGAAATAGCCTTCCACCACGATCGCTTCGTCGGCGCGGCGCATCGCTTCGCGGGCCTGATGATAGCCGTAGAGCACCGCGCTTTTGTGATAGACCGGCGACTCCGGTGAATTAATGTATTTGGGCAGCGACTGATCGAGAACCCGGGCGCCAAAAGCAGCCACGTCCCCGCGCGCGGAATGGATGGGGAAAATCAGCCGCTGCCGGAAAAGATCGTAATCGCCGCGCCCCTGCTTGCCGGGCCGGATCAGACCGAGCTGCCGCACCAGCTCGGCATCGAAGCCTTTCTGTGCCAGATGAGAGGTGAGCGCCTCCCACCCCTGCGGGGCATAGCCGAGCAGAAAACGCTCGGCGGTTTCACGACCGTATCCGCGTCGTTTGAGATATTCCCGCGCCGGCCGCCCGCGACTGTCTTCGTCATCCATCAGGATGCCGTGGTAGAACTCAGCGGCAACCTGGTTGATGCGCAGCAGCTGCTCATTGCGACGGCGCGCAAAGTCCTGCTCCGGGGTCGGAGCTTCTTCGGTAATTTCTATTCCGTAGCGCTCCGCCAGGCGCCGCACCGCTTCAGGAAAAGACAACCCCTCGATACGCTGGACGAAGGAGATGACATCGCCGCCGACTCCACAGCCGAAACAATGGTAGAACTGACGTGGCGGATTGACGTTGAAGGACGGCGTCTTTTCTGCATGGAAGGGGCACAGCCCCTGCCAGTTGGCGCCGCTGCGCCTGAGGGTCACATAGGAGGAAACCACCTCCTGGATATCGGCCCGTTCAAGCACTTCGCGGATTTTATCCTCCGGAATATGTCCGCTCATGACTCCCGTAATTGCACCACTGTTACCTTGTCGCCCCCCTGGGCCAGGTCGGCATCGTGGAAAGCCTGTACCACCCGGCAGGCTGCCAGATATTCTCGCACTGCACGCCGCAGAATCCCCTCCCCGGCGCCATGGATCACCTCGATCTCGCGCAATCCCTGCAGAACGGCATCGTCGATGAAACGTTCCAGACGCGGCAGGGCTTCGTCAACCCGTTCCCCCACCAGCTTGAGGCGCGGCTGAACCGTTTCGCGCTGCACACGGCTGCGAACGCCTGCGACCCCTTTCTGCCTGTGCGCAAAACGCGACGGCTGATAGGCCTCGAGTTCCGAGAGGGACAGACGCATTTTTTTGCCATGCAGCAGCAGCTCCACCTGTTCGCCGTTGACCCGCGCCACTTCGGCCTCGGCTCCCAATGCAGGGATACGGACCAGCTCTCCGATCCGCACCTGGCGCGGCGCCCGCCCACGCGGCACAGCCGGCGCCGCCGATCGCGCCACATCCTCCCGCACCTGGCGGACTTCACGGGTAACCCGAGCGGCATCGGCGGGGCTTCCGGGCAGCGACTCAGCCTCCTTGAGAAGTTTGCGCACCCGCGCTTCGGCGCGCCGCACCACATCCTCGCCGCGCCGCGCAGCCTTGTCGAGAATCGCCTGGCGCCGCTCTTCGATCTCGTCAAGCAGCCGCTTGCGCTTTTCACGTTCCTGCCGGGCCCGATCCTTCAGACGACGGGCCTCTTCCAGATCGTGCTCAAGATGCCGCGAGCGCCGGTTGAGTTCTTCGAGAACCTCCATCCCCTCGCGCTCACCACCGCCCAGATACTGCTCGGCCCGATTCAGCACCTCGTCCGGAAAGCCGAGCGTGCGGGCGATGGTAAAGGCATTGCTCGCGCCGGGCACGCCGTAGTGCAGCCGGTAGGTGGGCCGCAGCGTGGTTCGATCAAATTCCACCGCGGCGTTTTCAACCCCCTCGTTGAGCACGGCATAGCCCTTGACCAGGTTGAGATGGGTTGTCGCCACCGTTTTTGCACCCTTGCGGCGCAAGTCATCAAGCACAGCCATGGCCAGCGCTCCGCCCTCGGCCGGATCGGTGCCGGTGCCCAGTTCGTCAAGCAGAACCAGTGACCGATCCCCGGCCTGCTCCAGAATGAAACGCAGGCGCGCAAGATGGCCGGAAAAGGTCGAAAGGTTGCGCTCGATGCTCTGCTCGTCTCCGATATCGGCGAAGACCGGCTCGAACAGGTATATGCGGCTGTCCGGATGACAGGGCACCGGCAGCCCGCAGCGCACCATCAGGCACAGCAGGCCGAGGGTTTTGAGCGCCACCGTCTTGCCGCCCGTATTGGGACCGCTGATGATCAGACTGTCGGCGCCGGCGCCGAGCAGAAGATCGATCGGCACCGCCGGTTCATCGCGATCCGACCCGTGCGCCGTCATCAGCAGCAGCGGGTGCCGTGCCTGGCGCAGGCTGATTTCAGCCTCCGTGCTCAGCGTCGGGACCACCGCGTCGGTACGCTGGGAAAAACGCGCAACTGCCGCACGCAGGTCCAGCAGCGCGAGCAGCTCCTGGTTGGCCAGCAGAAGATCGTGCTCCAGGCGGACTCCGTCGGAGAGTCGCCTCAGAATCCGTTCTTCCTCGCGTTTCTCCTCGCGCAGCAGGCTTTGCAGATGATTGTTGTCGGCGAGCGTCGAGGCCGGCTCCACATACAGCGTCTGGCCGCTGGAGGATTCATCATGAACAAACCCCTTGACCCGGCCTTTGTGTTCGACCTTGACCGGGAGCACATACCGCCCGCCGCGCTCAGTGATGAGATGCTCCTGAAACACCCCCGCGTAACGCTCATCGTTAAGCATATTCTCAAGGGTGCGCCGCAGGCGCTCCCGGGCCGTTCGGATCTGACGGCGCAGATCGCCGAGGGCAAAGGAGGCTCCATCCAGAATCTCGCCGCGCTCGCCAATGCTGCTTCGCAGGGCATCGCGCAGCCCCGACGGCACCTGCAAGCCGCGCGACAGTTCAAACAGACGCGGTGCAACCTGCTCCGCGGAAAAATAGCGGCGACAGTCGGCCGTCGCATCCAGGCTGAACAAGACCGCCAGCAGATCCTCCGGCGCCAGAAACGCGCCCTCCAGATCCAACTCCCGCAAAAGAGGTCGCAGATCGGCACTGCCCCCCAACGGCGGACGCCCGCGATCCTCCAGCAACCGGCACATCTCGGCGGTCTGCGCCAGAGCCTGGGCCACCGCCTCCCGTCCTGGCAGGGGGTGGAGAGCGCGCGCCAGTTCGGCTCCCGGAGCCGTGACCGTCACTCCTGCCAGCAGGTCGCGTATTTTCCCGAATTCAAGAATCCGAGCCGTTGCTTCATCCATCCAGTCAAAAACCGCTCAGCGAATCGATGTCCACCTCAATTGTGCTCCACATACTCGTGGCCGGCCTGAAACATGGCGGCCCCCAGTTTGATAAAGGGGGGCGAGAGACGCGACTCACGATAGCCGTCCTTCAGGAAGTCCGGCAGCGCCCCGAGGCTGAGAGCGAACAGAATCAGCGCCAGCAGCACCGCTCCCTGGGCCAGGCCGAACAAACCGCCGAAAACGCGATTGAAGCCGCCGAGAAAGATCAACCTGACAAACCTCGACAGAACAAAACCGAGAAGTGCAAATATCACAAGAGAAAGCAAGAATAGCGCCAGAAAAGACGCCACCACCGCAATCTGCGCCGGCACGCCCAGCGTATCGAGCAACCACTGCCCCAGGGGCGCGTAATAAGCAAAGGCAGCCAGCCCCCCCACCACCAGACCGGCCAGGGCGCAGACCTCCTTGACCAGGCCGCGGGTCAGCCCCTTGATCATAAATGCCGCCAGGATGACGAGAATGGCGATATCGACGAAATTCACACGCGCTCCTTCTGCCGGTGTCCAATCAGCGGCTCAGACGTTCCTTGACCTTTTCGCTCACCAGGCGGCCGTCAGCGCGGCCGGTGGTACGGGGAACGACAATCTTCATCACCTTCCCCATATCCCGCGGCGATTCGGCGCCGGTCTGTGCGACCGCCTCTTCGATAATGGCTTCGATCTGCGCCTCATCGAGCTGCTGCGGCAGGAACTCCTGGATCACCTCCAGCTCTCGCTGTTCCTTCTCCGCCAGATCGGTTCGGCCGCTGTCGCGAAAAGCGTCGATGGAATCGCGTCGCTGCTTGGCAAGCGTGGACAGCACGCCGATTACGGCCTGATCGTCCAGGGCGCCCTTCTCCTCGATTTCGCGGTTCTGAATGGCCGAGCGGATCAGGCGGATCGCCCCCAGCCGCAGGCTGTCCTTGGCTTTCATCGCCTCTTTCATGGCGGCATTCAACTGCTCGGTCAGACTCATCGGTCAAATCCTTCCTTAAAAGGTTAAAGATCACAGGCCGAAAACGGAAAAGGGGGCGACCGCCGCAGCGACGCCCCTGGGGCCATTCATTGTCATGCCTGTTTGCGGGCCGCAGAAGACCGCAGATCGCTATTTGGTGCGACTCTGTTTCTCCTCGATCCCCGATATGCCGAAGCGGCGGCGCAGCTCGTCATAGATGCGCTCCGGCGGAATATCATAGTAACCAAGCAGGACCAGGGTGTGGAAGAACAGGTCGGCGGTCTCATACACCACCTGGTCCTTGTCGCCCCCTTTGCCCGCGACAGCCGTCTCCGTCGCTTCCTCGCCGATCTTGCCGAGGATCTTGTCGAGCCCCTTGCCGAACAGAGACGCCACATAGGATTTTTCCGACGGGTTGCGGCGGCGTTCCTGGATGACGTGGTAGACCGCATCGAGGATGTCCTCGCGGGCATAGGCCTGCATGGGGTCGGCGGCCTTTCCCCCCACGGTTTCCGCCGCATCGTCCTGCCAGCGACGGTAGAAACAGGAGCGATGCCCGGTGTGACAGGCCGCGCCCTGCTGTTCAACGTCGATCAGCAGGCAGTCTTCGTCACAATCAAAACGAATCTCGCGCACCGTCTGCACATGTCCGGAGGTTTCACCCTTCATCCACAGCTTGCGGCGAGAACGCGAAAAGTAATGAACCTTACCGGTTTTCAGCGTTTTTTCAACCGCCTCGGCGTTCATATATGCCATCATCAGCACTTGGCCGTTGTCCACATCGCGAGTGATGGCGGGGATCAGACCGTTGTCGTCGAATTTCAGCTGCTCAATCAGTGACATTGATAAACCTCTCACGCCTCACGCCTCACGCCTCACGCATCACGCCTCACGCATCACGCATCACGCATCACGCATCACGCATCACGCCTCACGCATCACGCCTCACCCATCACGCCTCACCCATCACGCATCACGCCTCACCCATCACGCCTCACCCATCACGCCTCACCCATCACGCCTCACAGAATTATAACCGCACCGGCACGCCATGATCGCGCAGATACTGCTTGCACTCCCCGATGGTGTGCTCGCGGAAATGGAAGATGCTGGCAGCCAGAGCAGCGCTGGCACCACCTTCCACCAACCCTTCGCGGATATGCTCCAGGTTGCCCACGCCCCCCGAAGCAATCACCGGAATGCCCACCCGGTCGCTGACCGCGCGGGTCAGAGCGATATCGTAGCCGTCTTTGGTGCCGTCCTTGTCCATGGAGGTCAGCAGGATCTCGCCGGCACCGTAGTTCTCCATGCGCGACGCCCACTCCAGCACATCGATGCCGGTGGGATTGCGCCCGCCATGGGTATAGACTTCCCACGCCAAAGGGTCGCTGCCCGGTACGCGGCGCGCGTCGATGGCCACCACGATACACTGGGAACCAAAACGCTCTGCCGCCTCTTTGACAAACTCCGGGCGATGCACCGCGGCCGTGTTGATGGAAACCTTGTCGGCACCGGCGTTGAGCAGATTGCGGATATCGGCGATCTCGCGCACCCCGCCGCCGACGGTCAGCGGCATGAACACCCGCTCGGCGGTGCGCGCCACCACATCGAGAATAATGCCGCGCTTGTCGCTCGAAGCGGTAATATCGAGAAAGGTCAACTCGTCGGCGCCCTGGGCGTCATAGGCCTCGGCGGCTTCCACCGGATCGCCGGCGTCGCGCAACTCCAGAAACTGCACCCCTTTGACCACGCGCCCGTCTTTGACGTCCAGGCACGGAATGATTCGTTTGGTCAGCATGATTTCCTCAACATAGTCACGGTGCCGGTGCTCCGCAAGGGGAGCTGGAATAAAAATCTTGAACCACAGAGCACACAGAGATCACAGAGAAAAACCGGAGAGATTTTTTCCAAAATCAAAACCCTTTTTCCATGTGCATGAAAACTCTGAGACATCCAAGCCACAAAGGGTTTCAGGATTTTCTCTGTGTTTCTCTGTGCCCTCGAGTGAGCAGAGCGAACCGGTGGTTCAGTCTTTTTTCTGTATTCCACCGCGCGTCAGAGCAATGGCTTCGCGCAGGTTCAGAGCCCCGCTGTAGATGGCTTTGCCGGTAATGGCGCCTACGACCCCGTCCTCTTCCAGCTGCATCAGGTTCTGGATGTCCTGCAGGCAAGAGACGCCGCCGGAGGCGATGACCGGGATGCTGATGGAGCGCGCCAGTTCGCCGGTGGTTCCGATGTTGGGACCCTGCATCATGCCATCGCGGGCGATGTCGGTGTAGATGATCGCCTTGACGCCGTAGTCTTCCATCTCTTTTGCCAGCTCGCTCGCTTTTTTTTCCGTGACGTCGGCCCAACCCCGCACCGCGACGAAACCGTCTCTGGCGTCGATACCGACCACGATGGCGCCGGGGAACCGGCGGCAGGACTCCTTGACCAACGCGGGATTCTCCTTGGCGACGGTGCCGAGGATCACCCGTTTGATGCCGAGCTCCAGGTAGGCCGCGATGGTGTCAAGGTCACGGATTCCGCCGCCGATCTGGACCGGGATATCCAGAGCGGAGACAATGGCGCTGATCGCCTCGCGGTTTTTCGGGACGCCGGCAAAGGCGCCATCCAGGTCGACAAGATGCAGCAGCTCGGCCCCCTGCTCCTGCCAGGCCAGCGCCTGGGCGGCAGGGTCCCTGCCGTACACGGTGGCCTTGTCCATCAGCCCCTGCTCAAGGCGGACGCACTGCCCTGCCTTCAGATCGATCGCGGGAATAACCAGCATCAGATTTCTCCGAAATTCTTGATGATTTCCAGCCCCACTGCCTGGCTTTTCTCGGGGTGGAACTGGGTCGCCATCACATTGTCGCGCCACAGCGCCGCGCAGAACGTCACATCGCCGTAGGTGGTCTCGGCCGCCACCACCTGAGGATCTTCAGGCTGGGCGTAGTAGGAGTGCACGAAATAAACAAAACTGCCGCTCTCAAAACCCTTGAATATGGGGGCCGGACGGCGGATCCGGAGATCGTTCCACCCCATATGCGGAACCTTGAGTTCCTCGTCGCCCTGACGCATATGGTCGGGAAAGCGCACCACCTTGCCGGGGATAATCCCCAGCCCTTGATGGCGGCCGAACTCGTGACTTTCACTGAACAGCAGCTGCAGGCCGACACAGATTCCCAGCAGCGGCCGGCCGGCTTTCACGTGCGCCATCAGCGGCTCCACAAAACCACCGTCACGCAATTGAGCGATACAGTCGCGGAAAGCGCCTACACCCGGCAGCACCAGCTTGTCCGCGGCTGCAAAATCGGCTGGGTCGCTGCTCAGGCAGGCATCGAAACCCTGCCGCTCGAAGGCTTTCTGCACCGAGCGCAGGTTGCCCATGCCGTAATCGATAATGACGATGTGATTCATGCCTATTCCAGCGCCCCTTTGCTCGAACGGACCCCCTCGATGCGCGGGTCGGGGCGGGTCGCCTCCGCCAGCGCCTGAGCAAAAGCCTTGAACACCGCCTCGATGATGTGGTGCAGGTTATCACCGTAGGCGAGATTGACATGGATGTTGGCACCGCTGTGATTGCAGAAGGCGGTAAAAAATTCCTCCACCAGCTCCACGTCGAAATTGCCGACCTGCACCTTGGGCAGGTCCACGTTGAAGACCAGCAAAGGCCGGCCGGAGAAATCGAGAATCACCGATGCCAGCGCCTCGTGCATGGGCATGGTGCCGCGCCCGTAGCGCCAAATGCCCGCCTTGTCGCCAAGCGCCTTTTTGAACGCCTCGCCGAGGCAGATGCCGAGGTCCTCCACCGTGTGGTGGGCGTCGATCTCGATATCGCCAACGGCGCGGATCTCAAGGTCGAAAAAGCCGTGGCGGGCGATCTGGGTCAGCATGTGGTCGAAAAAGGGGACCGGACTCTCGATTTCATGTTTCCCGGATCCGTCGAGTTCGAGACAGACACGAATGTCGGTTTCGCGCGTTTTGCGTTCGATCGTTGCACTGCGGGCCATAACTTCCCCCGTATAGGCGTTAAAAAGCATTTAACGGAGAGGCGCAGAAGGTAAAGAACACGCAGAGAGAGCCAGAAGAAACAAAAAAACTCTGCGTACTCAGCTCTCTCTGCCGTCTCTGCGCTAAGACTTGCTCCCCAACCGGATTGCCACCGACCGGGCATGGGCTTCGAGTCCCTCGAGTTCGGCGATGTGCACGATATCGTTGCCCAGGCGCTCGAGCCCTTTGCGGGTAAAGGAGACGATGCTCGACTTTTTGACGAAATCATTCAGCGCCAGCGGCGAGAAGAAACGCGCGGTGCCGCCGGTGGGCAGGGTATGGTTGGGCCCCGCCAGGTAGTCGCCGGCCGCTTCCGGGGTGTGGTGCCCCATGAAAATCGCGCCGGCATGGTGGATGCGCGGCAGAATCTCGAAGGGGTTGTCCACCGCCAGTTCAAGATGCTCGGGCGCGATGCGGTTGGAGAACGCAATGGCTTCATCCAGGGTGCCGGCCACGATAATGGCGCCGTACTGCTCGATGGATTTGCGGGCGATCTCCTCGCGGGACAACGCCTTGAGCTGGCGTTCCAGCGCTTCAGCCACTGCGCGGGCCATCCCTTCATCGGTTGTAATCAGAACCGACGAGGCCAGCTCGTCATGCTCCGCCTGCGACAGCAGATCGGCGGCCAGATGTTCGGCATCGCCGCTGCCGTCGTTGATTATGAGGATTTCGCTTGGGCCGGCGATCATATCGATATCGACCTGGCCGAAGACCAGCTGCTTGGCGGTGGCAACGTAGATGTTGCCGGGGCCGGTGATCTTGTCGACCCGCGGTACACTGGCCGTGCCGTAGGCCAACGCCGCCACCGCCTGGGCACCCCCCACTTTGAAGATACGGTCGACACCGGACAGGTGCGCCGCCGCCAGCACGTGGGGGTTCACCTCGCCGCCCGGCATGGGTACGGTCATGACCACTTCAGGAACCCCCGCCACCTTGGCAGGCACGGCATTCATCACCACCGACGAGGGATAGGCCGCCTTGCCGCCGGGCACATAGATGCCGACCCGGTCGAGAGGACGCACCATCTGGCCAAGCAGCACATCCTCCTCCTCGGTGGAAATCCAGGTCTGCTCCTTCTGCCTGGCGTGAAAGGCGCCAATGCGCTCCACCGCCAGACGCAGCGCGGTCATTGACTCCTCGCTGACCGCTGAGATCGCTTGCTCGATCTCCTCTTCAGTAACCTGCAACCCAGCCGGGGTCAGCTCCAGACGATCGAAGCGCGCGGTATAGTCGATCAGCGCCTCATCGCCGCGGCTGCGCACATCCTCGATGATCTCGCGCACCCGCTCCCGCACGTCGGACTGAGCGGTCTCGCCGCGATTGACAATGGCGGCCAGCGCCGCTTCAAAATTGCTGTCGCCGAAATGAAGGAATGAAATCATGAACACCTCACGGGCTGATGCGCACGTTTTCACCGACCACTTTCTCCAGGCCGTCGATGATGGCGCCGATGCGCTGATGCTTGGTTTTGAGGCTGGCGCGGTTGACGATCAGGCGACTGGTGATTTCGGCAATGGTCTCCACTTCCACCATGCCGTTGTCACGAAGTGTCGCGCCGGTGGAAACCAGATCGACAATCCGCTCCGACAGCCCCACCAGCGGCGCCAGCTCGATGGAACCGTAGAGCTTGATCAGCTCCACCTGGATCCCTTTGGCGGCAAAAAAACGCTCGGTGATATTGGGATACTTGGTCGCGACCCGGATATTGGACCAGTTGCTCGGGTCGTCATCGGCCTGCAGCGCCTTCGGCTCCGCCACCACCAGGCGACAGTAGCCGAACTTCAGATCGACCGGTTCATAGAGATCCTTGCCCTGTTCGAGCAGCGTATCCTTGCCCACCACGCCCAGGTCGGCGCAGCCGTATTCGACATAGGTCGGCACGTCGGTGGCGCGCACCGCCATAAAGCGCAGCCGCTCTTCGCGGTTCTCGAACACCAGCTTGCGGCTGTCGCCCTCCATCTCGCTGCAGGTGATGCCGATGCGGCCGAACAGCTCCATCGAATCCTTCATGATACGCCCTTTGGGGAGGGCAAACGTGATCCAGTCGCTCATAAAAGCGGTCCTTTGGCTAAATAATGACGGTTTTCATTCCCTGACGCGTTCGATGTCGGCACCAAGCCCCTGGAGTTTCTCCTCGATTCGTTCATAACCCCGGTCAAGATGATAGATCCGCCGGACCTCGGTGGTATTCTCCGCCGCCAGCCCGGCCAGCACCAGCGATGCGCTGGCCCGCAGGTCAGTGGCCATGACCGGAGCGCCGACCAGCTTCTTAACCCCGCTGACGGTGGCGCTGTGGCCGTCGATTTTGATACACGCGCCCATGCGCTGCAGCTCGCAGACATGCATAAAGCGGTTTTCAAAGACATTTTCGCTGATGACGCTGCGTCCTGTCGCCAGGGTCATCAGCGACATGAATTGCGCCTGCATATCGGTGGGAAACCCGGGGTAAGGGCGTGTACGAACATCCACGGGCAGAATTTTGCGAGGCCCGCGCACCCTTATGGCGTCCGGTTCGATCTCCATCTCTACCCCGGCGTCCTGCAGGTGGGAAAGCAGTGCCTGCTGATGATCAAAGCACAGACCTTCGACCCGCACCTCGCCACGGGTCATGGCGGCGGCAATCAGGAAAGTCCCCGCCTCGATGCGATCGGGCATGACGTCGTGGCGCATGGGCCCGAGTTCGGTGACGCCTTCGATGACAAGAGTTTCGCGGCCCGCCCCCTTGATGCGCGCCCCCATGGAAATCAGCGCTTTGGCCAGATCGACGATCTCCGGTTCACAGGCGGCATTTTCGATCACAGTCGTCCCTTTGGCGAGCGTTGCCGCCATCATCAGGTTTTCGGTCCCGCCCACCGTCGGGATATCGAAGCGGATACGGGCCCCCTTGAGGGTACGGGCGCGCGCCTCGACATAACCGTGATCAAGTTTGATTTCCGCCCCAAGAGCTTCAAGCCCCTTGAGATGCAGATTAATGGGGCGCGCGCCAATGGCGCACCCGCCGGGAAGACTCACGCGGGCATGGCCGCAGCGGGCCAGCAGAGGGCCAAGAACCAGAACCGAGGCGCGCATAGTGCGCACCAGGTCATAGGGGGCTTCAACGCTTTCGATCCGACCCGCATCGACGGCAAAGGAACCGTTTTCACGCATCACATCGGCGCCCAGGATCGTCAGCAGCTTTTCGGCCGTATCGATATCGCGCAGCCGGGGCACGTTGCCGATATGGTGAACGCCGGGAGCCAGCAGCGTGGCGAACAGCAGCGGCAGAGCCGAATTCTTGGCTCCGCTGACCCGTACCGTTCCGGAAAGAGGTTTTCCTCCGCGTATGATAATTTTATCCAAAGGCTAAAATCCTTGAATCAGTGCAGCTTTTCAGAATCACAAGGGCGCGCGCCCGCTCACAACCCTCTCGATGCCGGCATAATCGGTGCGTGTCGCAACATCCACCAAGCCCGCTTCTTCAAACAGGCGCCCCACATCATTTTGCTGCCTCGCACCGATTTCCACCAGCAGACAGCCGCCGGGAGAGAGACGGGAGATGGCCTGCGCCGCCAGGGCGCGATAGGCATCAAGGCCGTCCTCCCCGCCGTCAAGGGCCTGCACCGGTTCGTAATCGCGCACATCGGCCATCAGTCCTGCCAGCTCGCCGCGGGGGACATAGGGGGGATTGGCGACGATCAAGTCAAAAGGGCCCTCGGGGAGATGAGCCAGATCCCCATGCACAAAAGAGATGCGTCCATCCATTTCGTGTCGGCGGGCATTTTCCTGTGCGATCTGCAGTGCCTCCTGTGAAAGGTCCAACGCGGCAAAACTCCAATCAGGGCGCTCGCTGGCCAACGCCAGAACAATGGCTCCGCTGCCTGTTCCGACATCGAGAACCCGCGCCCGATCCCCCCCTCGGACCAGCGCTTCCTCAACCAGGACTTCCGTATCCGGGCGGGGAATCAGAACAGCGGGCGCGACCTTCAGAGACAAAGACCAGAACTCCGCCTTCCCAAGAATATAGGCGACAGGCTCATTTTTAGCCCGCCGCGCCACCCGGCGGCGATAGGCCGCCAGCTCCTCATCAGTCAGGGGTTGATCGTAGCGCAGATAAAGCCCGACCCGGTCGACGCCGAGAGTGTCGGCCAGCAGCAGTTCGGCGTCCAGTCGCGGAGAGTCCAACCCCCGCTCGCGGAAATAGCCGGCTGTCCAGCGCAGCACGCGCAGAACCGTCCAGGCTTCTTCCCCCTCAGCCATTGTGCCCTGACAGCGAATCGCTCTGGGCGTGCGTAGTCAGAGCGTCGATGATTTCGTCAAGATCCCCCTGCATAATGGCATCGAGGCGATAAAGTGTCAGCCCGATGCGATGATCGGTACAACGCCCCTGGGGGAAATTATAGGTCCGAATACGCTCGCTGCGATCCCCGCTGCCGACCTGGGTCTTGCGGTCTGCAGCCATCTGCGCGTCCTTCTCGGCCTGCATGCTGTCGAGAATGCGGCTCTTGAGGACCTTGAGCGCCCTGGCCTTATTTTTGTGCTGCGATTTCTCATCCTGACAGGCCACCACAACGCCCGTCGGGATGTGCGTGATACGTACCGCGGACTCCGTCTTGTTGACGTGCTGCCCGCCGGCACCCGATGCCCGGTAAACGTCGATGCGCAGATCCGACGGATCAATCTCGAGATCGACATCTTCCGCCTCCGGCAGCACCGCCACCGTGCAGGCGGAAGTGTGAATCCGGCCCTGGGTTTCGGTCTCCGGCACCCGCTGCACCCGATGGGTTCCGCTTTCAAACTTGAGCCGTGAATAAACCCGGTCGCCGCTGATCAGCGCGATCACTTCCTTCAGCCCGCCCCCATCGGTCTCCGACATGCTCATCAACTCGACCCGCCATTTGCGGGACTCGGCGTAGCGCGAGTACATGCGGAACAGGTCGGCCGCAAACAAAGCAGCCTCATCACCGCCGGTACCGGCACGAATCTCGAGGATGATATTCTTGTCGTCGTTGGGATCCTTGGGCAGCAACAGAAAATGGAGTTCCTTCTCGAGTTCCTCCTTGCGCTGCTCCAACTCCTGAAGTTCGGCGCGGGCCATCTCCTTGAGGTCGGGGTCCGGGTCGCGCAGAAGTTCGCGGTTGCCCTCGATAGACTCACAGGTTTTGCAGTAGGCCTGATAGACTTCAACGACTTCCGACAGATCGGAATGCTCCTTGGTCAGCTCCCGGTAGCGGGCCTGGTCGGAGACGATCGTCGGATCTGACATGAGGCCTTCGACTTCGCGAAAGCGGTCCACAACTTCTTCGAGCTTATCGAACATGAGCGGGTATCTTTCCAAGTCCCCGGCGCCACTCAGGGGGTATTGCGCAGTTCTTCAAACTCCCGCCGCACCTGCTCGGCTGCGCCGCAGGTCATCGCACCTTCCGGGCAGCGCCCTCGCAGGCACCCCGGGCCGGCCCCCTCGAACAGGATCGGCGCCGCCTGACAACACAGCCCCAGCATCTCCACCGCCATGGCACGGATTTCCCATTGGGCGCGGCGGCAGCAGCGTAACTGGAAGAAGTGGTGCAGGGCACGTGCATTCATGGTCACCACCAGCTTGGTCGCCGCCGCGTTGGGCAGCACGAACCGGGCGTCTTCGGCAGGAATCCCGGCGTCGAGAAATTCCCTGTAGGTCAGATGAATCTCATGCAGTAAGGCCTCGTAACGCGCCAGAAGCTCAGGCTTTTCGGCAAGGGAAGGCGGCGTAACGGCCTCGAAAGGCTGCGTCCGGGCGACATATCGTTGGCTCTGCTGAGAGTAGGAGGCGATGCGATGCCGCACCAGTTGGTGGGAACAGGCCCGGCTGACCCCTTCGACGCCGAAGGTGAAGGAGGCATGCTCCAGGACGGAAAAATGACCGAGATCGAGAATCCTGCGCAACAGCGCCGCGTGATCTTCCGCGCTTCGCTCGATCAGCTGACCGATGGAGGCATCGGAATAGCACAACCGCGCGGCGGCGGCAACGGTGCGTTCCGGATCGGGAGTCGTGGTAAGAAGCGTAACACGCATGGATTCGGGCTCATCCCGCCGCCGCGGCGGCGGTCAATTCGGGGCCTGAAAACGTCGGCCGCCCGCCTTCCCTGAAAGGAAGGCAGGCGGTAGACTTGACATCAAGACATGATCCCCCAAAGAGGGGAATACGAACAGGAACCTATTTCTTCTGGGTCTGCCCGTACTTGCGGCGGAAACGCTCGACACGGCCGGCGGTATCGAGCAGGCGCTGCTTGCCGGTGAAGAAGGGGTGGCAGGCCGAGCAGATTTCCGTGTGCATGTCGCCTTTAAGAGTGGAGCGGGTGGCAATTTCGTTGCCGCAGCTGCACTTGATGGTCACTTCGTTGTATTGGGGATGGATTCCTTCTTTCATGATGCGTCTCCTTCGTGCCTGGCTTCAGTACAGGCCGCGTTGCTATTAAATTGATTGATTGAGCCAAAAAGGCAAGTCTTGTTTTCTACCACTTCCGGTCGGCAAATGCAAATCCAATCATCGGCATCACTGGTTCATGGAATCGAGAAACTCCTGATTGGTCTTGCTCTCGCCGAGTTTTTCCAGCAGAAACTCCATACTGTCGACGACGTTCATGCTGGAGAGAACCTTGCGCAGCAGCCAGATGCGCTGCAATGAAACCGCATCGACCAGCAGCTCCTCGCGCCGCGTGCCCGATTTGTTGACGTCGATGGCCGGAAACACGCGCCGATCAACCAGGCGGCGGTCAAGCTGCAGTTCCATGTTGCCGGTGCCCTTGAATTCCTCGAAGATGACCTCATCCATCTTGCTGCCGGTATCGACCAGGGCGGTGGCGATGATGGTCAGGCTGCCGCCTTCCTCGATATTGCGCGCGGCGCCGAAAAAGCGCTTGGGCTTGTGCAGGGCGTTGGAATCCACACCACCGGAGAGAATCTTGCCGGAGGGGGGCACCACCGTATTGTAGGCCCGCGCCAGACGGGTAATGGAGTCAAGCAGAATCACCACGTCACGCTTGTGTTCGACCAGGCGCTTGGCCTTCTCGATCACCATTTCGGCGACCTGCACGTGGCGTGTGGCCGGCTCGTCGAAGGTCGAGGAAATAACCTCGCCATTGACGCTGCGCTGCATGTCGGTGACTTCCTCGGGCCGCTCGTCGATGAGCAGCACGATCATGTAGACCTCGGGATGATTGGCGGTAATGGAGTTGGCGATATTCTGCAGCAGCATGGTTTTACCGGTACGCGGCGGGGCGACGATCAGGGCGCGCTGCCCTTTGCCGACCGGCGTCACCAGATCAACGACCCGCGCCGAATAATTATCGGGCTCAGCCTCGAGAACCAGCCGCTCCTCGGGATAAAGGGGGGTCAGGTTGTCGAACAGAGTCTTGTCACGCGCCACGGACGGGCTTTCGAAATTGACTTCTGCCACCTTGAGCAGGGCAAAATAGCGCTCACCCTCCTTGGGCGGCCGAATCTGCCCCGCCACCGTATCGCCGGTGCGCAGGTTGAAGCGCCGGATCTGCGAAGGGGACACATAGATATCGTCGGGGCCGGGAAGATAGTTGGCGTCCGGTGCACGCAGAAACCCGAATCCGTCGGGAAGAATCTCCAGAACCCCTTCACCGTAAATGGCCCCGTTTTTTTCGGCAGCGGCATTCAAAATACAGAATATCAGGTCCTGCTTGCGCATCCCCGACACCCCGTCAATACCAAGGTCCTTGGCAATCCCAGTCAATTCCTGGATCTTCTTCTCTTTAAGTTCCTTAAGATTCATTACGACTCCTAATTTCGTACTCCCCATAACGGGTCCGGGCGTGAAAAACAGTGAACAGTATCAGGATCATGTCGGAAAGATCATGGTAAAACCTTGTCCAGAGGCGGCTCCGACGAAGGAAATATCAGAAGGGCAGAGGCAGGAGCAGGCGCGGTGTGCGCGGCGCCACCCTGGCCTCCGGACATGTGCCGCCGGCAACATGCGGTGCAATAACTTCATTCATATTTCAAGCGTTGATAACGGGATGCTGTGGTGGGTTGTCCTTTTTACACGGAATTTTTAGGCATAACCGTGACGCAACAGCCGCACTGGCTGCTCAAGGCATCAAAGTGCCGTATCGATTCATTCTTACCTGGGGAGATATGAGAGCAGGCGTCATCGGAATGCGGGCTTAAAAAGTTATCTGTCTATTCAAAATTTCGAGATATGCAAAGGGAAAGAGCGCGATTGACCGGAATGGTGATTGTTCAGTGATATGGAGTCAATAACTAATCGCTTTCCCTGGAAATGTCAACCGTATTTTTCAGTTTTAATATCTTTGCCGGCCGGCGTGGCAAAATACCTCCGCCGGCCGGCAGATAACCGAACGGTCACCTGGCGTCGCGTGCAAAGGGATTCATCAGTCCGGGCTCAAGAGCCTTGCAGATGCGATCAAACAGGTCTGCGTAAAGCTTGGGATAGTCCTCGCCCCCGATCAGACCACCCTCGGATTCCTCCAGGGTGCGCTCAATTCCGCCCAAAGTCAGAAACTTCAGAGCGACATTCTGGGTCTTGTTGTAGCGCGCCTCATCGAAGTCGGGATACTGCAGGGTAAAAAAGGTGGTTCCCGGCCCTTCACCCAGACGCCATAGCACCGTCCCGGAGCGGTCGATCACCAGCGCGGCGGCCAGAATGCCATTGTAGGGAGCCTCGAGATAGTTCAGCCGCGTGCGGTCCCAACGCTTTTCGATGACGTCGCGTCCATGCAGAATAATGACCAGGAGCGCATCTACGACATATTCTTCCGTCAGCCTGCGCGCGGCAGGGCCGGAAAAATCATAAGGCAGCGCATCCGCACCGCTCTCTGCGGGCACCCGCACCAGAAGCCGTCTGGCCAGATCTTCCGGTTTCTGGGTGACTTCGCGGACATCAAAAAAACTGCCGGCATCTCGCAGCAGCTCTGCCAGCCGTTTCTCGCGCCCCTCGCTGTGGCGCCGCAGAAGATCAACCACCTTTGGGGCCTCGGGGTGACGGATATTGGATTGCTCATCCACCAGAATCGGCAGCACCGCCAGAGTCCGCACCTTCCGTTTGAATTCATCCCGGGGAACCTGATAATTCCCGCCGCCGCAAGCTGCAAGAAAAGCCACAGCCAGGCCGGCCGCCAAAACTTTCAGTACACGCTTCTTCATATCTTTCCTCCCGGTTCACAAAGAACTCGATATCTTCACAGCAGCAATCAGACAACCACCTGCCCGACGGACGGGGTTTTGCGTATATCAAAATGCGTTGTCGCCCACTCAAGAATCTCCTGCGGCGTCTTCTTCTCACAATGAGGAGGCAGATCCTGTCCGAGAAAACGCAGAACCCGGCACAGCATCAAAGAAGGATCGGTGCCCTGTCCTACAGAGACGGCGCCATGACGCTTGCTGATTTTCTCCCCGTCCGCGCTCAACGCCAGGGGCAAATGGTAATAACGCGGAACGCAATATCCGAGGCACTGCTGCAGATAAATCTGCCGCGGAGTCGAACCCAGCAGATCAGCGCCGCGAACCACCTGGGTGACCCCGGCGGCCGCATCGTCCACCACAACGGCCAGCTGATAGGCATATACGCCGTCGGCCCGCCGCAGTACAAAATCTCCCACGGCATCAGCCAGATGCTGTTCACAGCGTCCGAATACGCCATCCACAAAACAGTGCATGCCCTGGTCCGGGACCTTCAGCCGCAAGGCACGCGGCACCCGGCCGGGGGCCAGGCCCTTGCGGCAGGTGCCGGGATACACCGGCCCCTCCTCTCCCTGGTGAGGCGCACTGGCCAGCACTTCCTTGCGCGAGCAGCCGCAATCGAACACCAGCCCCTTCGTCCTCAGGCATTCCAGCGCCTGTGCATAGGCATCGCCCCGGCGACTCTGCCACACCACCGGCCCATCCCATTCAAGACCGAAGGATTCAAGGGTACGCAGTATGTCATCGGCCGCGCCCGGCACCACCCGCGGCGCATCAAGATCCTCCATGCGCAGCAACCACCGGCCCTTGTGATAACGGGCCAGACAGTAGCTTCCGACGGCGGCCACCAGCGACCCGAAATGGAGAGGTCCGGTCGGGCTCGGGGCAAAGCGCCCGACGACCTCGAACCTTGCTTTTTCCATAAGCATACCCGGTTACGATGAAAATCAAATGCATCTTGCCTCCCTCTCTTCCCCCCTGTCAAGCATGCCTGGACTCGCTAACCGCCGGTCATGAGAGACGCATAGAGATCTATGCGGTCTAATGCTTGACAAAAAAACCTTCTCCGGGTATCCATAACCTAAACGGTTAACAATAGGAGGCTCGCTTGCTGATTACCCGCGCCACGGAATACGCCATTCGCGCCGTTCTCTATCTCGCCAAGCAACCAACCGGCGAAATCGTCCTGAAAAAAGATATCTGCCGCACCCAGGACATCACACCGGCGTTTCTCACCAAGATTCTGCAGCCGCTCATCAAGGCAGGCATCGTCGGTTCTCAGCGCGGGGTCGGTGGCGGATTCTACCTGGCACGCACACCGGACCGCATCACCCTGCTTGACGTTGTGGAAGCACAGGAGGGTCCGGTTTATCTCAATCAATGCCTGATGAACGAAAGGGCGTGTGACCGCGATGTTTTCTGCCCGGCTCATGGTGCCTGGCGCCACATTCGCGGGGAAATGACCCGGGTTCTGGCGGAATACACTTTTGCCCGCCTGGCCGAAATGGAAGAAAAGAACCTGGAACAACTCACCGAAGCTCCAACCCGCAGCACCTGATCCTCGTCCACCCAATAAAATCCTGCATACGCATTCCAGCGAAAAAGGCCGCCCTTCCCGGACGGCCTTTTTTGTTTTTCTTCCTGCACCCCTCTGTTTTCTACACCAATTAAATGTAGTATATTTCAAGGAAACTATTTTGTTCTTTTGTTTTTAGGTTGACATTTATTTTTTATCAATTTACTATTATTTTAAATTATGTTTTACACTTAAATGCAGGGGTTAATTTTATGGAAACAACACAAAGAAGTCTGACCAAAGCAATTTCATGGCGATTGCTCGCGACTGTCATCACCTCGAGCCTGGTTTACGCATGGACCGGCGAGGGCAGCTTCGCTGCCACAGTGGGCCTGGCCGATACGGTGGTGAAGTTTTTCATCTATTTCGGCCATGAACGTCTGTGGAACCGCATCTCTTTCGGGCGCCAGCGCAAAGAGCCCGAATACAGCATCTGACTCAACAGGGAGGAGGATTCTCATGAGCAACCCTACAGCAGAAAACACAGTCACCATACCCCGCTTCAACACCGGCGATCATCCCGGCGACATTCTGCGCGCCGGCCTCGCGGTCGCAGGCGGTCCCGTTGCCCTGGCCTGCTCTTTCAGTGTGGAAGATGTGGTGATTATCGACCTGCTGCAGGAGATCGCCCCCGAAACCAGAATATTCGCCCTGGATACCGGCAGGCTCAACGAAGAGACCTACGAAACCGCTGAAGCCATCAGTGCCCGCTACGGCATTTCAATCGACTGGTACTTTCCTGAGCGTGAAGCAGTAGAAAAGCTGGAACGGGAAAAAGGGTTGTTTTCCTTTCGCAACAGCCTTGAAAATCGCCTGGAGTGCTGCCGTATCCGCAAGGTCGAACCCTTGCAGCGCGCATTGAAAGAATTGGGCGGATGGATCACCGGCATGCGTCGCGGACAGAGCGCGACCCGCGGAGAGATCGAACCGCTTGAGGTCGACACCGCGCACGGCGGCATCATCAAGATCAATCCGCTGGCGTTCTGGAGCGCCGAAAAGGTCTGGGCCTATGCCAGGCAACGCCGCTTTCCAGTCAACCGCCTGCATCGCCAGGGATACCCTTCCATCGGCTGCGCCCCCTGCACCCGCGCCATCGAGCCGGGCGAAGACGAACGCGCCGGGCGCTGGTGGTGGGAATCCCCGGGACACAAGGAATGCGGTCTGCACCGCCCGTAGGGGCAAGGCATGCCTTGCCCGGGCGACGCATGCGTCGCCCCTACGAACCCCAATTTGGAGAACCCCATGCAACTGACTCATCTGCAACAACTCGAAGCCGAAAGCATTCATATCCTGCGCGAGGTCGTGGCGGAGTTTGAAAATCCGGTCATGCTCTACTCCATCGGCAAGGATTCGGCGGTCATGCTGCACCTGGCGCGCAAGGCCTTCTATCCCGCCAAACCTCCGTTTCCGCTGCTGCATGTGGATACCACCTGGAAATTTCGCGAGATGATCGAATTCCGCGACAGAATGGCGCATGAGTGCGGTTTCGACCTGCTGGTGCACATCAACGAGGAAGGGGTGCGTCAGGGGATCAGCCCCTTTGTGCACGGCTCAACCGTGCACACCGACATCATGAAAACCGAGGCCCTCAAGCAGGCTCTCGACAAATACAGGTTCGACGCGGCATTCGGCGGGGCACGCCGTGATGAAGAGAAGTCGCGGGCCAAGGAGCGCATCTTCTCCTTCCGCACCGAAAGCCACCGCTGGGATCCGAAAAACCAGCGCCCGGAGTTGTGGAACATCTACAACGCCCGTGTACGCAAGGGAGAGAGCATCCGTGCCTTCCCCCTGTCCAACTGGACCGAACTCGACATCTGGCAATACATCTACCTCGAGGAGATTCCCATCGTGCCCCTCTATTTCGCCAAGGAGCGGCCGGTGGTGGAGCGCGACGGCATGTTGATCATGGTCGACGACGACCGGCTGGAGCTGCGGCCGGGCGAGAAAATCGAGCACAAGTCGGTGCGTTTTCGCACCCTCGGCTGCTATCCCCTGACTGGCGCGGTGGAATCCACCGCGGCGACCCTGCCGGAAATCATCCAGGAGATGCTGCTGACCCGCACCAGTGAACGCCAGGGGCGGGCCATCGACTACGATCAGTCGGGATCGATGGAGAAGAAGAAGCAGGAAGGGTATTTTTAAAATGAAGATTTGAACCACAGAGTTCACAGAGGACACAGAGAAAGATATGAGTCGATTTGTTTTTCTCTTTTTGCTTATCTCTGTGCTCTCCGTGGTCTCTGTGGTTCAAGATTTTCTTATAAAAAGGACAAAAACATGGCCCATCAATCCGAACTGATCGCCCGCGACATTCACGCCTACCTCAAACAGCAGGAGGAAAAAGGGATGCTGCGTTTTATCACCTGCGGCAGTGTCGACGACGGCAAAAGCACGCTGATCGGACGACTGCTGTGGGATTCGAAGATGATCTTCGAAGATCAACTGACCGCTCTCGAGGCGGACAGCAGGCGGGTCGGCACTCAGGGGCAGAACATCGACTACGCCCTGCTTCTCGACGGCCTCGAGGCCGAGCGCGAGCAGGGAATCACCATCGATGTCGCCTACCGCTTCTTCTCCACCGACAAGCGCAAGTTCATCGTGGCCGACACGCCGGGGCACGAGCAGTACACCCGTAACATGGTCACCGGCGCCTCCAACGCCCAGGTGGCGGTGATCCTGGTCGATGCCCGCAAAGGAGTGCTGACCCAGACCCGCCGGCACAGCTATCTGACCTCGCTGGTGGGCATCCGCCATGTGGTGCTGGCCATCAACAAGATGGACCTGGTCGACTACAGCGAGCAGCGCTTCGATGATATCCTGCGGGAGTACCAGGGATTTGCGGCATCCCTGGGATTCGAAGAGATCCGCCCGATTCCCATCTCCGCTCTCAACGGCGACAACGTTATCGCCGCAAGCCCCGCTACCCCCTGGTACCAGGGGCCGAGCCTGATGGAGTACCTGGAGAATGCGCAGGTGGCCGACAACGCCCAGGGCAAACCGTTCCGCATGCGCGTGCAGTGGGTCAACCGCCCCGATCTCGATTTCCGCGGTTTCTGCGGAACCATCGCCGCAGGCATCATCCGCCCCGGCGACCCGGTGGTGGTAACCTCGTCCGGGCAGAAAAGCCGCGTCGCCCGCATCGTCACCATGGATGGCGACCTTGCACGCGCCGTAGCCGGACAGGCCGTGACCCTGACCCTGGAAGACGAGATCGACATCAGCCGCGGAGAAACCCTGGCCGCGCCACAGGAACGACCTCATTTCGAAGACCAGTTCGAGGCCAAGCTTGTCTGGCTGCATGAGGAAGCGCTTTCTCCCGGACGCGACTATCTCCTCAAAGCGGGATCATCCCTGTCGCCGGCGCGGGTGGAGCAACTCAGATTCAAAGTCAACGTCAATTCCCTGCAGCAGGAGCCGGGCAGCAGCCTCGCCCTGAATGAAATCGGCGTCTGCCGCCTGAGAGCCGCCAAACCGATTTCCTTTGACTCCTACCGGGAAAACCGCGCCACCGGAAGCTTCATCCTGATCGACCGGGTAACCAACGCCACCGTCGCCGCCGGCATGATTCATCAGCCCCTGCGCTCGTCACGGCAAGGCTGGCCCGAGATCGAAGTCGACCGGGAAGCCCGCGCCGCCCAGAAAAACCAGAAAGCAAAGCTGTTATGGTTTGATAATCGCCTTGATCCCCAATTACCCTCTCTGGTGGAAAAAAGGCTGCACTGCCTCGGCCGGCACAGCATGCCGTTGGCCAGCCAGGGCACGGGAGAAGAGACTCTCGCCGAGACCGCCCTCCTGCTTTATAATGCCGGACTGATTGTTCTGGTGCAGGGTAGCGAAACCAGCGCGGATCACCTTCGCTCCCGCTTCGCACCGGGCGATTTCATTGAAATCCGCCACGCCGCGCCGAACGACGAAAACGGCAACGGCAACGGCAATCACGTGACGATTGACGATCATGCGCCGCCAATTAAACAGGCCGAACACCTGATCCGGTCAATAAACCTGTAGGGGCGCACAGATGTGCGCCCTGCCCAAACGCCGCACCCCGACGTACAGAAACAAAAACCCGAAAGGATCGTCCCCATGACCTCAGTTTCCTCCCCAAAAACCGCCGTCGATTTCCACAAGCTACGCCTTGACGGCGTCTACCGCATGAACGATCAGGACGAGCTGATGCTGCGCATCAAGGTTCCGGCGGGGGTGCTGTCGGTGGCGCAGGCCGGGCAGGTGGCCGAGCTGGCCGACTCTTTTGCCGGCGGTCGCCTGCACCTGACCACCCGCGGCAGCATCGAACTGCACAGAGTAAAGGCTGAAGACCTTCCCTCGCTCGGCCGCGGACTTGCGTCGGTGGGGCTCACCAGCCGCGGCGCCTGCGGCGGCGCGGTGCGTGGCATCACCTGCAGCACCAGCTTTTCAGCTCATTTCGGCATAACCCAGGCACTGGCGCGGCGTCTGCACCGCCACTTTGCCGGCAACCCTCATTTCGAAGGGCTGCCCAAAAAGTTTAAAATCGCGGTGGAAGACGGCTACCAGGGCGCCCGCCACCTGATTCAGGATGTGGGTTTAGTTTTGGTCGAGGTGCACCAGGATGAGAACCTTTACGATGTCTGGGTCGGCGGCGGACTGGGGCGTGAACCGCAGGCGGCGATTCTGCTGGAAGAAAAGGCGGCGGAAAAACGCATCATCCCACTGATCGAAGCCGTGGTGCGCACCTACTGCAAACACACTGCGCCGCCGCGCCGCCTCAAATACCTGCTGCGCACCCAGGGGGAAAGCACCTTTCGTCGCCTGCTGCAGCAGGAGCAAGGCAGCGCATCTGCAACGCCTGCCGCGGGCGGCCTCGATGCCGCACCGGCACCCGGCACGAACCTGGAAACCGTAACCGCCCCCATCTTCGCAGGAGATCTCGACACGACCGCTTTCCGCAACCTTGTCGACCTTGCCGCCCGGCATACGGAAGGATTTCTGGTTCTCACCGCCGACCAGAACATTGCCCTTGCCCCCCGCAGCGAAAAAGACGCGCAGGAATTGAACAAGCAGCTGATCGAGGTTGGATTTAACGGACTCGCGCCGGAGCAGCACACCATTTTTCGCGTCTGCGTCGGCAACCACGCCTGCCGCATGGGACTGTGCGCCACCCGCGAAGTAGCTCGCCAGGCACTGACACATATGCCCGAAACCGCTCGCGACCTGAGTTGGGCCATCTCCGGCTGTCCCAACAGCTGCAGCCAACCACAGCTGGCCGGCTTCGGCATTGTCACCAGCGGCCTGGTCAAGGGCGAGAACGGAGTCCGCCAGCCACGCTTCGACCTCTACCGCCGCACGGGTCAAAATCTGGGGGAAAAGATCAAAACCGGATTAAACTTACAGGACTTAATGCAAACCATTTCACAAGTATTACAATAAAGTTGCAGAGCTCAAAGGCCAAAGAAAAACCCAGCCGACAACTGACTATCAAAGGAGTTCACCATGGCGCGCATTTACACCGACAATTCTCTCAGCATCGGCCGCACCCCCCTGGTCCGGCTCAATAAAGTAACTCCCGGCGGCGCCACTGTCCTCGCCAAAGTCGAGGGGCGCAATCCGGCCTATTCCGTCAAATGCCGCATCGGCGCCTCCATGATCTGGGACGCCGAACAGAAGGGACTGCTCGGTCCCGACAAACAGATCATCGAACCCACCAGCGGCAATACCGGCATCGCCCTGGCCTTTGTCGCCGCCGCGCGCGGCATCCCGATCACTCTGACCATGCCCGAAACCATGAGCATCGAACGACGCAAGGTGCTGGCGGCTTTCGGCGCCGAGTTGATCCTGACGCCCGGCGCCAAAGGGATGGGGGGCGCCATTGCGGCGGCAGAAGAGCTGGCGGCCTCCGACCCCAACCACTACGTGCTGCTGCACCAGTTCAAAAACCCCGCCAACCCGGCGATTCATGAACAGACCACCGGGCCGGAAATCTGGGAGGACACTGACGGCGACATCGACGTGCTGGTCTCCGGCGTCGGCACCGGCGGCACCATCACCGGGGTTTCGCGCTATATCAAGAAGACCCGCGGCAGGCAGATCCTGTCCGTGGCGGTGGAACCGACGGAGAGCCCGGTCATTCGCCAGAAACTCGCAGGCGGGGAGATCAAGCCCGGCCCCCATAAAATCCAGGGGATCGGAGCGGGTTTTATCCCCGATACCCTGGACCTCTCCCTGGTCGATCGGGTGGAGCAGGTCAGCAACGAGGAGGCGATCGAAATGGCACGGCGGCTGGCTAAGGAAGAAGGTCTGCTCTCGGGAATCTCCTGCGGCGCAGCCACGGCTGCCGCAGCCCGCCTCGCCGCTCAGCCTGAATTCGCCGGCAAAACCATTGTCGTTATTCTGCCGGATGCCGGCGAGCGCTACCTTTCCAGCGTTCTTTTTGAGGATATCCAGGCCTAAAGTTGACAATTTCAGTTTGACATTGCTCTTTTCATGCCTTACTATAAGCGTAAATTTTAAGCTGCGTTATCATCCAGAGTGGTGGAGGGAAAGGCCCTGTGAAGCCACGGCAACCGGTTCGTTTTTTTCAAACGAGCAAATGGTGCCAATTCCTGCCCTGAATCAAGGGAGAGATGAGGACGGAGCCGGCGCAAGTGCATCGCGGAAAGCCCCCCCCTCTTTCCGAACCGGCCCCTTCCCATCTGTGGAAGGGGCTTTTTTTGTACAATTTGTACAATGCGACGGAAAGGAAAGCACGATATGAGCACATCCAGCAATTGGAAAACGGCCAGCCGACTGACACAGGTCGGCGTGGGCAAAGATGAGGGCACCGGCGCCATCAGCTACCCCATCTATCCGAGCGCCACCTATCGACATCCGGCCGTGGGGGAAAGCACTGGCTTTGACTACACCCGCTCGGGCAACCCCACCCGCCAGGTGCTGGAAGACACCCTGGCCGACCTGGAGGGAGGAGCACGCGCCTGCGTCTTTTCATCGGGGATGGCGGCATTAACGACGCTCTTTCTGCACTTCCGCGCCGGAGATCACCTGATCGTTTCGCAGGATCTGTACGGCGGAACCTACCGGGTGCTGGCCGAAGTATTCGATAAACTCGGGCTGCGGGCTTCCTATGTGGACACCACCAACACAGCGGCCGTAACTGCGGCCATTGAGCCGGACAGCCGCGCGCTGCTGGTGGAAACGCCCGGCAATCCACTGCTGGGAGTGGCCGACCTGGATGCCCTCGGCGAGGCATGCCGTGAACATGAGCTGCTGTTTGTGGTGGACAACACCTTTTTGACGCCGGTGCTGCAGCGCCCCTTTGACTTCGGCGCCGACATCGTGGTTCATTCGGCCACCAAGTACCTGGGCGGCCACAACGACCTGTGCGCCGGGGTGCTGGTTGCCCGGGAAGAGAAACTGGGAGAGCGGCTCTATTTCCTGCAGAACTCCACCGGCGGCATCCTCCCGCCCCAGGACTGCTGGCTGCTGATACGCTCCCTCAAGACCCTGTCCCTGCGCCTGGAGCGCCATTGCGCCAACGCGCTGAAAGTGGCACAGTGGCTGAACGCGCATCCACGGGTCAGCGCCGTGTATTACCCGGGCCTCGAGGACCATCCCGGACATGCCCTGTCTCAGCGCCAGGCCAGTGGATTCGGCGGCATGCTCTCGTTCCGGGTCGATTCCCGGACTACGGCCCGCCAGGTGCTCAAACGCCTCAAGCTGATTTCATTTGCGGAAAGTCTCGGCGGCGTCGAATCGCTGATGACCCTGCCGGCGGTCCAGACCCACGGCGACATCCCCGAACCGGAGCGCCGGCGTCTGGGAATCTGCGAAAGCCTGCTGCGGCTGTCGGTGGGCATCGAGGATGCGGATGATATCATTGCGGATCTGGAACAGGCTCTGGACTGAGCTTGGCCAGTATATAGGACGAATAGGACATGTGGGACTTATGGGACCTATGAAAAGCGAGGACAACGATGAACAATGACAAGCTGCGGGCTGCGACGGTTCTTGTGCACCAGGGACGGGATCGGGATCCGGCGACCGGGGCGGCCAATATTCCGGTCTATCTCTCTTCGACCTATCATCATTTCGAGGGGCGCGCGGGAGAGTACGATTATGCGCGCAGCGGCAACCCCAGCCGGGACCAGGTCGAGGAAGCCATCGCCCTGCTGGAGGGGGGCGTACGCGGCTTCGCCTACGCCTCCGGCATGGCGGCCATCGGCGGCGCGCTGTCGCTGCTTAAAAGCGGCGACCACCTGATTGCGCCCGACGACCTGTATGGCGGCACCTATCGCTACCTGACGCTGGTACTGCCGCAGCAGGGGATCGAGGCGACCTTCGTCGACATGACCGACCCGCAGCAGGTCGAAGACGCCGTGCGCCCGCAAACGCGCGCTCTGTTTCTGGAGACACCCTCCAATCCGCTGTTCAAGATTACCGATCTGCGCGCCATGGTCGACATCGCGCGGCGCCGCCGTCTGCTGACCCTGCTCGACAACACGTTCATGACTCCGCTGCTGCAGCCGGCCCTGCCGCTGGGAATCGATGTCGCCATCCACAGCGCCACCAAGTTTCTCGGCGGGCACTCGGACCTGCTGGCAGGTCTGGTGACCACCGCCGACGAGGATCTGGCCATACACCTCAAGCGCCACCACAACGCACTGGGAGCGGCCCTGCCCCCCTTCGACTGCTTTCTGCTGGCGCGCGGCATCAAGACCCTTAAAGTCCGGCTCGAGGCCGCACAGAAGGGCGCGCTGCTGCTGTGCGAACGACTGGCGAACCATCCGTCAGTGGCGCGGGTCTACTTCCCGCAGCAGACCGACCATCCCGGCCGCGACATTCATTTTTCCCAGGCGGCAGGTCCAGGCGCGGTCCTCTCTTTTGAGCTCAAGGATCAGAAACAGGTGCGCCCGCTGCTGGAAACGGTCAAACTGCCGATCATCGCGCCCAGCCTCGGCGGGGTGGAAACCATCCTCACCCACTGCTGGAGCATGTCGCACGCGGCGATCCCGGCGTCGGTGAAAAACAACCTCGGCATCCGCGAAAGCCTGCTGCGCATCTCCGTAGGCATTGAAGACCCTGAAGACCTGTGGGACGATCTGGCGCAGGGTCTTGAAAGCGCCAAGCGCTGAATCTGCATTGACAGCCCGGAATTCTTTCGTTACAGTTTCGGCTCACAACCGCATAGCGCAACGTCTTTATCCAGAGTGGTGGAGGGAAAGGCCCTGTGAAACCACAGCAACCGGTTTGCGAACGCCGCAAGGTCCGCGCCAACGTCAGGTGCTAACTCCTACTTGCCGAAGCCTTTCTGAGGCAAAGGCAGGAAAGATGAGGACGGAGCCCGACGATACCCGCACCCTGAGTTCTGAAGGCCCCTTCTCATCCGCTACGAGGAGGGGCCTTTTTGCGTGACGACAGCCGTCACACCCGATTTGAACCGTTGTCATCCGCAGGGGATCGAAGCATTGAGCACTTCCGTCGGGCTGGTCACAACCGAATACGTCACCTTTGAAACCGAGCTGCGCCTGGAGAGCGGGCGCGTCCTGGGCCCGATCACCCTGGCCTACGAAACCTACGGCCAACTCAACGCCGAGCGCTCCAACGCCATCCTGGTCTGCCATGCCTGGACCGGCGATGCCCACGCCGCAGGCCGCCACCACCCGGACGACCGCAAGCCCGGCTGGTGGGACGGCATGATCGGGCCCGGCAAGGTGATCGATACCGACCGCTATTTCGTCATCTGTTCCAACACCATCGGCTCGTGCAAGGGCTCAACCGGCCCTACCAGCATCAACCCGCGAACCGAAAAACCCTACCGCCTCAGCTTTCCGGTGCTGATGGTGCGCGACATGGTTCGCGCCCAGCAGCTACTGCTCGACCATCTGGGAATCGACTCGCTGGTGACCGTCATCGGCGGCAGCATGGGGGCCATGCAGGCGGTGGAATGGGGGATTCACTATCCCGAGCGGGTACGCTCCATCATCCCCATCGCCGGCACAGCGCGCACCTCTCCCATGTCCATCGCGCTCAACTCGGTGGCCCGCCAGGCGATCTTCAACGACCCCCTGTGGAAAAAGGGCAACTACCGCACCGAACACCCCCCCACGGACGGGCTGGCGCTGGCGCGCGCCATCGGCCATATCGCCTTTCTCTCCGACACCTCGATGAACCTGAAATTCGGGCGGCGCTATTCAGCGAGAGACGGCCTGTTCGATTTTTTCGGCCAGTTCGAAGTCGAGCGCTACCTGGAATACAACGGCCACAATTTTCCCCGGCATTTCGACGCCAACAGCTTTCTCTACCTGGCCAAGGCCCTCGATCTGTACGACACCGCCTGGAATTTCGAGTCGCTGCAGGAAGCATTCTCCTGCCTGCAATGCCCTTCGCTCTGGTTCGCCTTCACCTCCGACTGGCTCTATCCACCCTACCAGACCGAGGAAGCGGTTGAGGTGCTGCGATCCCTGGGTAAACATGTTGAATACCACCTGGTCGACTCCGATTACGGGCACGACTCCTTCCTGGTGGAACCGGAGAAGTTCACTTACCTGATCAGCCATTTTATCGATCGCCAGGCGTAAAAAAACCGCCGTTCACTGAATACGGCGGCGGTTTCTTCACTTTTTTTTCCCGGGACGGAACAATTCAAGCTGATCGCCGGGCGGCTCCTTCACCTTGAAGGGACGCGGCTGAAAGCGCGGGCAATCCACCAGCACGATCAGGTCGCTCTGCCGGCAGGTGCGCACGCAGCGGCGACAGAGCTTATTCGGGCGGGAGTCTGTCTCTGCGCTGCTTTTCCCGTTTTTATCTTTGTGCATCACATTCCTTCCCGGCTTGAGCCGATCCACCCTCGGCATGGCCTCTCACAAGGTTCCATTTTGGGCAAAAATTGCTGGGTAAGTAAAGGGTGTTCTGATACACCCCTTAAATTCCAGGACAACTTCGTTGCATGATAGATAAAAATGATTGCCTATAAAATTAGAAAATGTTAGCTTTAAGAGGTTCATTGAAACATCTCATTTTCCTTTTGCTACAGGACAGTGATTACCATGAAAACCTTTCTCGGACTTCGGGCAAAAATTCTTCTGGCGCTGGTCAGCCTGGCCGTTATCCCCCTTGCCCTGGCTCTCTTGATCGTGTCGTCGAGGACCAGTGATCTGATCGATGACAACCTGCGCGGACGATTGGAAGAAAACTCCCGCCTGGTGCTTGACAAAATGGAGGATACGCGTCGAGAAACCCGCAACTACGTCCACGTTCTGCGACGGGACGAAGACCTGATCAATTCCATCAAATATGCCGTCGATCCCGAGGAACCCCTCAACCTCGGTACGGCCATGGAAGATGCCATCCGCATCTTCCACCTGGATCTTGTCCAGATCGTCAGCCTGGAAGGCGAAATCCTGCGACGTGAAAACCAACCGCAGTTTGCAGACCTCCCCCAGTCGAAGATTGGAGAAAATTGCCTGATCTACCAGTTGATCAACCCGGAAGGGGAAAGACCGGCTGAAGTCAGCGGGATCACGACTTTCGAAGGGATGTCGGCAATCATTGCAGCGGCACCGATCACCTTCCACAAGGAACCTCTGGCCTACCTGGCAGGCGTAATTTTTCTGGACGACAGTTATGCTGCACGTCTCAGCAACCTCAGTGGGGCGGAAATCTCGTTCAACTGCCAGGACGGTGCCTCAACGGCTTCGCTCGAAGCCTTAAAAGATCTCGACGTCACCTCCAGGGCCGACCGCGAAATCTGGGAACTTGAGGTAGGCGACTCTTCCTACCTCGCCCAGAGAATTGTACTCACACCTGGGCAGTGCATGGTCATCGCCCTGGATCGCTCCACCATGCAGGCCTCGCAGAAGAAGATGGAACAGCTGGTGCTGACCACCCTGGGCGGAGTCGGTGTGCTGGCATTGCTGATCGGAATTTTCATTTCACGCGGCATCGTCCGTCCCCTGGGTGAAGTGGTCGGCAACCTGCGGGAGATCGCTGAAGGGGAGGCGGATCTTACTCATACCCTCAAAGTCCGCACCAGCGACGAAGTGGGCGTGCTGGCGGAAAACTTCAACCGATTCCTTGCCCGTCTGCGGGAAACGGTGCGCCACACCCTTGAGGTGCGCACCGAACTTGCTCAGGCCACCGAGCAGATCCGGCTGTCATCCCATGCCGTCAGCGAGGGGGCTGAGCGTCAGTCCCGCTCACTGCAGGAATCGCACAGCGCCCTGCAGGATATCGACGGCATCATCAGCGGCGTTGCCGACAACGTTTCCAATCTTCTGCTGGCCGCCGAAGAAAGCTCTTCGGCCACGCTGCAGGTCGGTTCAACGACCGAAGAGATCGCCGAGCAGATGGAGATCATGTTCGCCAAGGTGGAAGAGATCATCACTTCCCTCGGTGAAATGTCGAGTTCCAGCCAACAGATCGCCGACAGTGTCACCGCCCTGTCGAGTTCCACCCAGGAAACCGCCGCCTCGGTGACCGAATTCGACGCCGCCATAAAAGAGATCGAACAGAGCGCTGAACGCACCAACCGCCTGTCCGACGAGGCGGTACGCGAAACCGAACGCGGCCAGAAAGCGGTGGAAGAGAGCATCTCCGGCATCCAGGCCCTGTGCGAAACGGTGGAACAGGCCACCACCACCATTCAGGAACTGGGGCGTCAGTCCAGCGCTATCGGCAAGATCCTCACCGTCATCGACGAGGTCGCTGACCAGACCAGCCTGCTGGCCCTCAACGCGGCCATAATCGCCGCCCAGGCCGGCGAACACGGACGCGGTTTTGCCGTGGTGGCCGACGAGATCGGCGAACTGGCCGAGCGCACCGCCGTTTCGACCCGCGATATTGCCGAGATCATCAACCACCTGCAGAAAGGCACCCGCGAAGCGGTGGACACCATGACCCAGGGCAACGAGAAGGTGCGCCAGGAGGCTGAAAAAGCCTGCATCGCCGGCGAGGCCCTGGAAACCATCCGTGTCAGCACCCTCAAATCCTCGGAAGAAGTACGCGGCATCGTGCGCGCCACCCAGGAACAGGCGCGCGGCAGCCAGCAGATCACCTGCGCGGTCAACAACAACACCGACACCCTGATGCAGATCGCCTCCGCCATCAAGCAGCACAGCCAGGGGATCCGCCATCTGAACACCGCTTCGGAGGAAATGCGCGAAATCACCGCCCGTGTCAAGGTCAGCACTGGAGAGCAGACCGCCGGCAGCCGGCAGATTTCACAGAACATGGAAAAGATCCGCGAAATGATCGAGAACATCAACGGTGCCACCCATGAGCAGAGCGTCCGCAGCCACCAGGTGGTCAGCGCCGTCTCCAACGTGCGTGAAATCGCCGAGAGCAATGTCGCACGCACACAGGAATTCGACCGGGTTATTGAAGCCCTGCTGCGCCATGCGCAGACCCTCAAGGATGAAATCGGCGCCTTCAAGGTCGAGTAGGCATGACTGCCGGATTCAGTGTCAGAGTGCTGGGGTCGGGCACCAGCACCGGGGTCCCCACCCTTGGTTGCGACTGTCCGGTCTGCACCTCGGACTCGCCGCGCAATCGCCGCACCCGCTGCAGCATCCTGCTGCAGCACTGCGGACGCCATATTCTCATCGACACCGCCACCGACCTGCGCCAGCAGGCGCTACGCGAAGGGATCGGCCATATAGAGGCGGTTCTCTACACCCACGCCCATGCCGACCACGTCAACGGCATCGACGACCTGCGCGCCTTCAGCATGAAAAACGGCGGCGCCATTCCCATCCACGGCAACGCGGACACCATCGCCTCCATCCGGCGCGCTTTCCGCTATATCTTCGATGATGCGGTTGCATCGGGCTATCGTCCCAATCTTGAAACCCACATCGTCGACGGTCCCCTCAACCTGTTCGGCCTCAGGATTCAGCCGGTGCCGCTGCTGCACGGCCCCAACCTCTGCCTCGGCTATCGCATCGGCCCGTTCGCCTACCTGACCGACTGTCATGCCATCCCCGATGATTCCAAATGCCTGCTCCAACACCTGGACACGGTCATCATCGACGGCCTGCGCTTTCGTCCCCACACCACGCACTTCAATATCCCCGCGGCCATCGAGGCCATGCGTGAACTTGGCGTACGGCGCATCATCCTCACCCATCTGAACCACGACGTCGACCACGAGCGCCACTCCAGGGAGCTTCCCCGGGATGTCGAACTGGCCTATGACGGGATGCGGCTGGAGTTCGGCAACCAATAAACCCGTGTGGAACGGAAGCCTGCAGCAGGCTCATGACGGGTGGTGAAAGAAGGATCTTGCTGGATGATCGAGGTACGATATACTGATCTCCAATACGATGAAATCATTTCTCTTTTCTCTCGGGCGGCCCCATGAAACAACCAGCGCTCAAATCCATTCGCAATATCGGGATCATCTCCCATATCGACGCCGGCAAGACCACCGTCTCCGAGCGCATCCTGTTCTATACCGGCGAGACCCACCGCATCGGTGAAGTTCACGACGGCAACACCGTCATGGACTGGATGGCCCAGGAGCAGGAACGTGGCATTACAATCACCGCCACCAGCACCGCCTGCCGCTGGCGCGACCACTGGATCAATCTCATCGATACGCCCGGACACATCGATTTCACCATCGAAGTGGAACGCTCCCTGCGCGTGCTCGATGGCGCAGTGGCCATCTTCAGCGCGGTCGAAGGCGTCCAACCGCAAAGCGAATCGGTCTGGCGTCAGGCCGGTCATTACCGGGTGCCGCGCATCTGCCTGATCAACAAGCTCGACCGCGTTGGAGCCGATATCGAGAACACCCTCGAGCAGATCCGCACCCGGTTGTCGGCGCGCCCCGTGCTGCTGCAGCTGCCGCTCGGGGTTGAGCAGGAGTTCAGCGGTCTGATCGATCTGCTGGAGGAGGAGATCATTCTGTTCAGTGAGGACGATTTCGGGGCCACGGTGGTACGCCGCCCTCTGCCGGAGGAGGAGAAGCTGCAGGAGCGGGTCCGCGCCGCCCGCGAACGGGTGGTGGAAGCCGCCGCCGATTTCGATGACGACATCATGGCCGACTTTCTGGAAGGAAAGCCCGTGACAGCCGATCGCCTGCGGGTCGCTTTGCGCTGCGGCACCATTTCCTGCGGCATTTTTCCGGTTTTTCTCGGCTCGGCCCTGCGCAACAAAGGGGTTCAGCCGCTGCTGGACGGCGTGATCGACTTTCTGCCTTCGCCCAAAGAGGCTCCGCCCATTGAGGCACGCGACACCCGGAACGGCACCCTCATCGAACTGCCCTGCGATCCCGATGGTCCCCTGTGCGCCCTGGCGTTCAAGGTCCTCTCCGACGAGGGGCGCAAACTGACCTATCTGCGTATGTACTCCGGGCGCCTGACAGCCGGCGAAACCCTTTACAACAGCACCCGAGAAGGGGAAGACCGCGTGGCGAGACTGTTTCTGATGCACGCCCACAAGCGTGAACGCATCGAGCAGGCCCGCGCCGGCGACATCGTGGCAGCAACCGGCCTTAAAGACGTCCTCACCGGCGACGCTCTGTGCCGACCGGACCGCCCTTTGCGCATCGCCGGATTAAGCTACCCCGAACCGATGGTTTCCATCGCTATCGAGCCCCGCGCGCTCGAAGACCGGGAGAAGCTGCCGGCGGCTCTCGAAAAGCTGCAGTGGGAGGACCCGACACTGCGGGTACGGGAAGATGCGGAAACGGGGCAGACCATCCTCACCGGCATGGGGGAGCTGCACCTCGAGGTGGTCGTAGAGCGGCTGGCCCGTGATTTTCACACCCAGGTCCAGACCGGCCGCCCCCAAGTGGTCTACCGGGAGACCCTGACTCGACCGCGTGATCATCGTGAGGTGTTTGAACGGGAGATCGACGGACGACAGCATCATGGAGACCTTACTCTGCGACTCGAACCACTGGCCCGTAATTCCGGACTGAAAATCGAATTCTCTCCGACAGTGGAACTTCCCGGCGAATGGCGCGACCTTCTGGAAGAAAGCCTGCGACAGGCGGCTCAAGGTGGAGTTCGCGCCGGCTACCCATTAACGGATCTCTGCATTCAGGTCACTGAAGTGCAGATCAAACAGGGCGTCACCACCGAAATCGGCCTGCGGGCCGCCGCGCAGCGCGGCTTTTCCATGGCCGCCCGCGAGGCGCAGCCGACCCTGCTGGAGCCGGTCATGGCGCTGGAGCTAACCACCCCCTCCGAAAGCACCGGGCGGGTTATGGGCAGCCTGCAGCAGAAGCGCGGTCAAGTCGAGGGGATGACCTCCCGCGGGGAAATCGACATCATCCACGCCAGGGTCGCCCTGGAGGAGATGTTCGGCTACATGACGGAACTGCGCGGCTTGACCAAGGGGCGCGGCACCTACGCCATGGAATTCTCCCATTTCGACCAGGCGCCGCCGGAGACGCTTAAACGCTTTGGCTTCTCAGCATAGACCTATTGTCATTGACAGGATTTCCGGCAGATTCTACTTTTAACGCGTAATCCCCAGGAGGAAAATCTTTTTTCAGGAGTGATCACTGTGAAAATGCGTTGGATGATCTTTTTCGGCGTGGCGACCTGCATTACGTTTGTTACTTCCGCCACCGCTGCTGAGCAGGGTGTTTATTTCGGCGCCAATATGGGCGCAGTTTTCCTGGAGGATTCCTCGGTTTCGGCACCGGTCGGCTCATCCTTCGACATCGAATACGACTCCGGCATGAGCTACGGTATCCTACTCGGATACGACGCCGGCACCTACTTCAGCAAGAGCGGCAACACCTCGGGGCGGCTGGAGATCGAATACGCCCGGCGCAGCAACGACGCCGACGAAGTCGAGGAAAACGGCGTTTTCCGGCCGGTCGGCGGGGAGGCAATCGTTGACAGCCTGATGATCAACAGCTGGGTTGACTTCAGAACCGAAAGCCCGTTTCGCCCGTACCTGGGGGGCGGCCTGGGCGCCGCGCGCCTAACCCTGGACGATGCCGGCTTCAGCGATGACGACGACATTCGCTTCGCCTATCAGGCGGGCGCCGGCATCGGCCTGCCTATCGGTAATCATCTCACGATTTCAGTGGGCTATAGATACTTCAGCATGCTTGACGCAACACTGCGCGCAGAAACGCTGGACCCTGAAACCGATGCCGTACAGGAGCGTGAATACGATATTGAATACAGCAGTCACAACATCGACGTCGGCTTCCGCTTCCGCTTTTAAGCATCTGAATTCGCAATACAAATCTGGAGGAGACGCCATGCTGCTTTTCCTGGTCCGGCACGCCAAAGCGGTCGAACGCGCCTTCGACATCCCGGAAAACCATCGCTTTTTGACGCCCGACGGCCGCGAACGTTTCCGTGAAGCTACTCAGAAACTCCGAAAAAAGGGGATGGAACCCGACATCATCGTCACCAGCCCGCTGGTACGTGCGGTACAGACCGCCGAGGTCCTCGCCGAAGGGCTCTCATTCCGCGGCCAGCTGCCGGTGGACGAAACCCTGGCACCGGGCTTTGATCTCGACGGTCTGAATCGGCTGTTGTCACGCCATCCAGGCGTGAAATCCATGGCCTGCGTCGGCCACGAGCCTGATCTCAGCGAACTGGGCAACCAGCTTCTGCAGACGCCCGATGCCGTCATCCTTAGGAAAGGTGCCGTGCTCGCGCTCGAATGGAACCGCAACGCGCCGAATGAAAAGGCGGATTTTCTCTGGCTTCACTCCAAGGGCGTGTTTCACACCGACCCCCAGCGCCTCAAGGACCTATAACCCCGATCAATCATACTCTCACTCCCCTCCTGCGTTCGGTCCTCTTTCGCTCCCTCCGGCGAACCCATTCACACAATCATCATCTAGAGATAATGCCGCCGTAACATTGCGGCAGCACACTCCACTCCGAAAAATCAACATCGAATTTTCGGAGGTTTCTACCATGTCCGCCATCCACAGATCGTTGCCGTCACGACCGGCTCTTCACAGCAACTGTCCTTTTTACTGCGTCGATAAGAGCGTCTGTGATGCTGCTTTTTCCGGCACACGCCTGGAGCCGACCCGCATCGCTCATCGCTGCTTTTCCGAAGACCACGAAGACTGTCCCCTTTTTCTCTGCAAAATTCTGCGCCACAGCCAGCCACTGTTCGGGCGTGACCCCTGGCTTGTCCACCAGAAATAACAACTCCAAACACAAATAAAACACTGATTTCACTGAACGAAAACATTTCACCTATTGAATAGCCAGCGCCTTCCCGGTGAGTAAACCGGGCCATTATCAACTTTATGCAGGAGGAACAGAATGAAGATGCACCCTTACCGCAAGCTCAAGACTCTTTTCATCGCCGCGCTCGCCATTGCCGGCATGAGCGCCGCAGCAACCGCAGCCCACGCAGGCGGCATCAAGTACCAGGACGGCGACAAGTGGTTCGAGATCGGCGGCCGTATTCAGATGCAGTACAGCCACATCGACCCTGACGAAGGCAATTCGGAAGACGACCTCTTCTTCCGCCGCCTGCGCCCCTATATCATGGGCAGCATTCACCCCGACTGGTACGGTAAATTCCAGTTCGATTACGGCAAGGCTGAAGAAGACAACGAGGTGGCCATCAAGGACGCCTACCTGGCCTACACCGGACTCGACAATGTCAAAGTCGTGATCGGCAACGCCAATTTCCCCTTTTCGCGGGAATTTCTGACCTCTTCCAAGAGTCAGCAGCTCATCGAGCGCACCTTCGTCGGCGATCACAATTATGGAACGCCCGATCGCAACGCCGGCATCCACCTCACCGGCGGCCTCATGGATAAGCATGTCACCTGGGGGCTCTCCGGCGCCGTGTCCCACATCGACCCCGACGCCAGCAAGCTCGACTTCGACACTCCGGTCAATCGCAACGATGATTTCAACGAAGGCTACATCATCGGCGGCCGCGTCGATTACCACCCCTTCGGCTACCTGAAGATGGCGCAGGGCGACTTCGACAAGGAGCTTAAAGCCACCATCGGCGTCGCCGCCTTCACCTGGAGCAACGACGACGACAACAACACCTACACCGATGCAAACGACATCAGCCTCAGCGCATCCAAACCCGACGTCGACAAGGTGACCGGCTTCGAGATCAGCGGCGCGTTCCGCTACATGGGCCTTTCGGTGGATGCCGAATACAACCTGTTCAACGCGGAAACCATCGACTCAAACTTCACCGGCGGGATCTATGAAGACGGTGAAACCGATCTTGAAAACTGGGCCGTTGAAGGCGGCTACATGCTGCCCAACAACATGGTCGAGATCGTCGCCGGCTACCAGATGCAGGACGCCGACAACTACGAAGAAGAGTGGACTCGCACCTCCTTCGGCGCCAATTTCTTCGTCACCCGAAACCACGACATCAAACTGCAGGCCACCTATCGCATCGGTGAAAGTATCGACGGCCTCGAAGACAACGACGCCGACGAGATCTTTGTCCAGACGCAGTATGTATTTTAGCCTCGCCTCCTGAAATCGGCACGACGGCTTGGCCGGCTCTAAAGGGAGCCGGCCTTTTTTTTATCTGCAAGCCAACCGCAGAGGCCTGACCACTCGGGTTAAAACAGAAAGCTCACCCAGAAACAACAGGGACTTAACGCGAGCCGGGCATGCTGGAGCTCGACAATACAAGGAGTCTAACTATGCTTGCAGGATCTTCAGGTTTCAGAATTATCACCGCCTACTGCGCAGCTCATATCACCCCGCTGGAGGCGCGCTTCATGCGACGCTTCTGCCTGCTGAGCCGCATTCGGCCCCTGACCTTTGTCTTCAAAACCGCCAGCCGGCTGGGGGATTGGCCGCTGTGGGCCGCGCTGGGGATCTGCCTGTTGCTGCTGGGCGGTCCACAGGGGCGGCTCGCTCTGATGGCCGGCGGGATTGCAGTCGCTCTCTCGGTGACCGTTTTCAAACTTCTTAAACATCGGATCGGACGCCCGCGGCCATTTGAATCCTGGAGACAGCTTCCCTGTCTGCTGGCACCCCCCGATAAATTTTCCTTCCCCTCCGGCCACACCATGACCGCCTTTGCCATTCATGGCACCTTCTCGGTGCTGCTGCCCGGCGTTGCGCTTCTGATTCTTCCTGCCGCTGTTCTGATTGCTCTATCCCGTGTCTTTCTTGGCCTCCACTACCCCAGCGACGTGCTTGCCGGCGGCCTGCTCGGCACTGCGATCGGCTACGGGGTTGCGCAGGTTTTTGTGTAGATTCAGGATTTCTGGACGCGGGGTGCGTGACGCGAAAATCATAGGAGATAGGACGGCAGGCCTGAACTTATGAGGTGGCGGGCTGTCAGGAGGTACCGTTCATGATTTCGGAATAATCATTCAACAGGCCGTTATGGATGTTGTCCCAGGTCTGCGTCTCGGCATAGCGCCTCGCCGCCGCCCCCATGGTCCGCAGGGCTTCCGCCTGGGCCGACAACCGTCCCAGAGTGTCCGCCAGGGCGGCGGCGCTGATTTTGCCGACAATCAGGCCAGTCGCGTCAGGGCGGATGATATCGCGGGGGCCAGGAACATCAAACCCGACCGCCGGCATGCCTGAGGCCATCGCTTCCAGAATCACGTTGCCGAACGTCTCCGTCAACGACGGAAAAGCGAACAGATCACCGCAGGCATAGAGCTGAGCCAGTTCCTCGTTGTGGCGATAACCAGCAAAGATCACTCTCTCATCTGCCATCCTTTCAAGCCGCCCACGCAGCGGGCCGTCTCCAATCAACAGCAGCTTGCAGTGCGTTGCGCGTGGCAACATCCGCCAGGCGTCGAGCAGCATCTCCAGGTTTTTCTCCGCCGCCAGACGCCCGGCATAAACGAACAGCAGATCATCGGGACCGACGCCAAGACGCTGCCGCTGACCCAGATCGCGTTTTCCCGGATCAAATCGTCCGCAGTCGACTCCCCTCCCCCAGATGCGCACATTTTCGAATTCCTTCTCCACCAGCAGATCGCGAATGGAAGGGGTGGGGCAGAAGGTCGCGCGGGTCTGATTGTGAAACCAGCGCAGATAACGCCAGGACAATGATTCCAACATGCCGGCGCCATAATCGGCCAGGTACTGAGGAAAATTTGTATGGTAGGAGCCGACGGTGGTCACCCTCATAGCCCGCGCCGCTCGCAGCCCCGCGAGGCCGAGCGGCCCTTCGGTGACGATATGCACAAGATCGGGGCAGAACCCCTCCATTGCCCTGCGTACGGTTGCAGTGCGCGCGACAGGCAGCAGCACTTCTTTGTAAAAGGGCAGCCCGAAGGCACGCCATTCTCTCTTCTCAACCGACGGCGGCGCAGAGTTCATCCCCTCATAAAGAGGAATGACAAGCTGCACTCGGTTCCCACGAGTGACCAGGTGCCGCACCAGACGGTCGAGGGTGCGTGAAACGCCGTTTATTTGGGGAATATAGGTTTCCGAGACCAGGGTCACACGCAAGGTTTTCATGCCAACATTCACTTCTGCCGGTTATGGGCGATGGCCTGCTCTTCGTAATCGCCGTAATCGCCCTGTGGAAACAACACTTCAAAACAACTGCCCGACCCTGGTCGACTGTTTAATACGACGCGGCCGCCGAGCGATTCAACCAGCGTTCGAACGACATACAAACCTAGCCCCGCGCCAACCCGCGCACCGGCGTCTTTTTCACCGCGAACAAATTTTTCAAACACCGCTCTCTGACGGTTGGGACTGATGCCGGGTCCGCAATCGATGACACTGAATCCCGCCAGGCCCTGCACCCGGTCGGTGCGATAGACGATTGTGACCTTTTCACCTTCAGCGCTGTATTTAATGGCGTTATCCACCAGATTGCACAAAACCACTTTGAGGGCTGCCCGGTTGGTGATCAAAATTGATGACTGCTGCCACCCCCGAAGCTCCAGCGCCACATTCTTTTCTGTTGCAAAAGGCGCAAAAAGCGCGACCACCTCATTCACCAGATCACTCAGCACCAGGGGTTCGGTTTTCAGCACCAAACGACCGTTCTCAATATGGCGCACCAGGTGGAACTCGTCCGCGATCAGACTCAGGTAATTGGAGCTGCGATGAATCGCCCGGACATAATCGTGAGCCGGTTTCTCCGAGGAAGGCCCGTCTCCCCGGATCAGCAGATTGGAGAAACCGCCGATCACCAGCAGGTGATTGCGCAGCTCGTGAAACAGCAGGCTCTGGATATCTTTACGCAGGCGATCGCGATCGCGCAGCGCACCAACCTCTTTGCGCTTTTCTTCATCGCGCCTGCGCCTTGCCGTCAGGTTGCGGATATGCGCCATCACCTCCCGCAGCGCATAAGGTTTGGTGACATAGGCATCGGCCCCCAGTTCAAGGCCACGCACCCGCTGCTCCAACGCGTCGAGCGCCGTCAGCATGATCACCGGCGTGGTGGCGGTGCTTTCGTCGGGAACGCTGCGCAAAAGGCGGCAGACCTCCCACCCGTCCAGCTCCGGCAGCATGATATCCAGCAGCACCACATCCGGACGCTGCCGCTCGATCAAGCGGCAGGCGCAGAAGCCGTCGGCGCAGCTCAGCGTCTCGAAACCCGCCTGTTGCAGCGAATATTCAAGCATCTCGGCAAGGTCCGGCTCGTCCTCGACGATCAGAATGCGGCCGGGCTTTTTATTTGAGCCGCCATTGCGCTGTGAAACGTCCTGAAAATTCATAGGGCGAAAACCTGCGGATGGGAGATGATCCGGTCAATTTTGATGGCGTCGCAAAAACTCACCAACTGCTGCGTTGCTGCAATTGCTCTCGCTGCTTCGACGTACGTAAGTACGCCTCATTGCTCGACAATCGCGCGCCTTGCATTTGGCGCTTT
>JAXHUR010000090.1:0-9811 GCA_034189505.1 Thermodesulfobacteriota bacterium
AAATATGGTTTTCTAGGTCTTGGTATCATGGGGCATGCAATGGCGTCGAATCTGCTACAGGCTGGATTCGAAGTTACGGTCTGGAATCGCACGCTTGAGAAGTGCTCATCTCTTGTTGAACGGGGGGCTCGGCGGGCAAATACACCTCGTGAGGTGGCGGCCAGTTGCGATATCACCTTTGCGATGCTGGCTGACCCGGCTGCGGCGATGCAGGTTTGTTTCGAGGCTGATGGTGTGCTGTCAGGTATTGGCGACGGCCGCGGTTACATCGATATGTCAACCGTCGACGGCGAAACCTCCCAGGCGATCTCTGTTGGGATTCGTGAAGCGGGTGGACGTTTTCTTGAAGCGCCGGTTTCCGGCACCAAAAAACCGGCTGAGGACGGCACGCTGATTATTCTTGCAGCCGGTGACCGGTCGCTCTATGAAGAAGCGGTTCCTGCGTTTGAAAAGATGGGCAAACTGTTCCCCTATCTCGGTGAAACAGGCCAGGGAGCACGCATGAAGTTGGTCGTCAACATGATCATGGGAGGAATGATGACGGCTTTCTGTGAAGGCTTGTCTCTTGGACAGAAAGGTGGTCTGGATGGTCAACAGATTCTCGAAATTCTGATGTCAGGAGCGCTGGCCAATCCGATGTTTGCAGGCAAGGGACCGATGATTCTGAAGGGGGAGTTCCCGACAAGTTTTCCACTTAAACATATGCAGAAGGATCTGCGCCTGGCCATTGCTCTGGGAGATCAACTCGGTCAACCGCTGGCTAACGCCGCCGCTGCCAACGAAACCTTCAAAAGGGCTCGTCAGCTTGGTCTCTCCGAAGAGGATTTCGCTGCAGTATGCAAAGCTATTGACTGAAAATTTGCAAATCACAAGGATTAAGGGCAGATTCAAGACAAAAAAAGGGACAGGCTACTTTTTCATCGTGAAAAGTAGCCTGTCCCTTTTTTTGCGTATTCCGTTTTGTCATGAGAAAATATCAGACCGGTCTGTCTAGTTGTGCCAATATTTTGTGGCGTTTTGTGTAACGCGCTATTTTGGGGACAGCCTGCCATCGGCTCGCAAATACAACAGATAAACTGATGAGCGACTTACGCCATAAATGCTCTCCAATTATTGTTTTGCTGAAAACCAGCGCTTTGAAATCCCTCGGAGGGTAACCTCTGTGTGGGTTCGATTCCTGTCCCCTACCAATTTTTCAATGGTTTTCTCTTTTTGGCCATTGTTTTTTTTGTAATGTTTGCGATTCTGCTTGCCCCTGCCTTAGTCCGCCCCCGATGCTCTGGTATTTTCATTCAATGTCAGTGTGCGCCCGTTTTTTTCTGGTAGAATAACCTTGCGATTTCAATTGTCGGCAGGAAATTCCGGATGAAAAAAAACGAGCAGGAAAAGTCCAGGAAGCGACTGGGACGGTTGGCCTGGTATCTGGATAGCGCGATCAAGATTCCAGGCTTCGATGCACGTATCGGTCTTGACGGGTTGATCGGCCTCATCCCGGGTGCTGGCGATACGATTGGGGCACTTATCTCCAGTGTGGTTCTTTCGGAGGCGGCCCGTCTGGGAGCACCGAAAACGGTCTTGTTGAAGATGGCCTTTAATATTGCTCTTGATGCAGTCGTGGGCGCCGTGCCTGTGCTTGGAGACTTTTTCGATTTCGTCTGGAAAGCCAACCAGCGCAATGTTCAACTGCTCAATGACTATCTTGACAACCCGCGTAAAACTGTGGTCGCCAGCCGCCTGTTTGTCTGGGGGCTTGGGGCGGCGCTGGTTGTATTTGTGATGCTGGTCGGTATGCTTGGGTTTGTTCTGGTACGGGCGCTGTTGAATGCGGCCGGTGGAGTCTGATCTTTATGGTGTTTTTCCGAGAATCTGCGGAGAAACACGAAATAAGGAGGAAAAGTTATGGATCTGGTTCGGATTCTGATCGCGATTCTTCTGCCGCCGCTGGGTGTTTTTCTGCAGGTGGGCCTGGGGGGGCGTTCTGGTTGAACATCCTTCTGACGCTGCTGGGTTATATCCCCGGCATCGTACATGCCGTTTGGATTATCGCCAAGCGCTGACGTTGACATCTGTTGCGAAAAAAAGGGGACAGGCTACTTTTTCATCAGGAAAAGTAGCCTGTCCCCTTTTTATTGTCCCGCCGATAAAATGACAAAGCCGGTTGGCCATGCTAGGCTTTTCCTATCACACCTGAGCCACCGGAGAGCCCGCATCCGTGAAATTCATGTGGAAATACAGCCCCAGCCGTGACAACCTGATTCTTCTGTTGCTCATTGCTATTGTGATCGGGCTGCTGACCGGCATCCTTGCCGTGGGATTTCGTTATCTGCTGCTTCTGACCACGGGGCTGTTCTGGCCTGATCCGCAGGCGATGCTGGAAGTTAACCAGCAATATCCTTGGTATCTTGTGGTTGCGGTGCCGATTCTCGGCGGGCTGTTTATCGGTCCGCTGGTTTGCCGCTTTTCGCCTGAATCCCGTGGCGCAGGGGTGCCTGAAGTGATCGAGGCGGTTGTGAACCGGGGTGGCGCAATCCGTCATACAACCGCGCTGTTCAAAACCCTTTTTACGGCGTTGTCCATTGGATGCGGCGCGTCCGTCGGACGGGAAGGGCCGGTGGTGCATATCGGCTCTTCCGTGGGCTCTTCGCTTGCGCAGTGGATCAAACTGCCGGTGGAGTGGAAGCGGGTGTTTCTTGCCTGCGGCGCGGCCGCCGGGATCGCCGCCACGTTCAACGCACCGATGGCGGGGATGCTGTTTGCCGCCGAGATCATCCTGGTTGATTTCCAGGTTCGCTATTTGAGTCATATCGCCATTTCAGCGGTTACGGCGACGGTGATTTCCCACCATTTTCTAGGCAGTCTGCCGACCTTTCAGACTCCCTCATACGAACTTGTCAGCTATGCAGAACTCCCTCTGTATGCGCTCCTTGGTCTTCTGGCCGGTCTGTTGTCGGTTCTTTTTATCCGCTCTGTCTCTGCCGCCGAGGATCTTTTCACCCGCGCCAGGGTGCCTTTTCAGTTCAGGCCGGCTATCGCTGGTCTGATGCTGGGCGTAATGGCGCTTGGGTGGCCCCATATTCTTGGTGTCGGATATGAAACCATTAATCAGGTTCTGACCGCGCAGATGGGAATCGCTCTCATGGCAGTGGTGCTGCTGCTCAAACTTCTGGCTACGGCGGGTTCGGTGGGGGCGGGCTTCTCGGGCGGCATCTTTGCGCCGTCCCTGGTGCTTGGTTCGCTGCTCGGCGGCGTGTTCGGTGCGTCGGCCGGATTGATATTCCCGGGGGAAATGGGCACTGCCGCGGCCTATAGCCTGATCGGCATGGGCGCGGTGGTCGCCGGAACCACTCTGGCGCCGATTACCGCAATTTTCACCATTTTTGAACTGACCTACAATTTTGAAATCATCCTGCCGCTGATGACCTGCTGCATCATCAGCCTGGTGACGGTGCAGAAACTCTACGGGTATTCCATCTACGAAACCAAGCTGCTTCGCAAGGGGGTCCGGATGGTGCGTGGACACGATGTCAATCTGCTGCGCACCATGAAAGTCGGCGATTATATGGAGACGGATTTCGAGACTGTTCGTCAGGACATGCTGCTGGGGGAGATCTTGGAAAAATCCGAAAAGAGCCACTATCCCCATTTCCCGGTGGTCGATTTCGAGGGGCGCCTGGTGGGAATGCTGTCTATGAGTGACTTGCGAAGTTTCCTGGCGCAGCTTGGCGATCTCAGCAATCTTGTCGTCGCCTCGGAGATTATGACTCAGCGGGTGATTATCGTGCGTCCGGACGATCACTTCGAGACGGCCTTTGAGATTTTCGAGGGCAAGCAGATCTCGACCCTGCCGGTGATTGACCGCAACGGAAATCTTGTTGGTATCCTTAAAAAAAGCGACCTGCTGCTGGCCTATAATCAGACCATTCTGAAAATCAATGTGCTGGACAAGATCGGCGGGAAAAAATAGCTACTGGTGAGTCAACAAGTAAACAACGTCCCCGATGAAGATTTGAGAGATTATGCGCAGTCAATTGAAGAAAAATCCGGCGGTAGCGGCACTTGCTGTCTTTCTCTTTGTGGCGGCCGGCTGCATGCCGGCCCTGGAAAGGCTGGAGGTTGCCGATCTGCAGCGGATGCCGCAAACCCCGCTCGCCTATGTTGACGAGTTTGGCGCGGATCAACCTCTTGTTCCCGCCGAAAGACAGCAACAGCAGGCAACTCTATTTCTGCAGCATTTTTTTGCCCCCTGGTATGCCGATGGGCCTTTGGAGGAGACCCGCAACCCCTTCTGGGCGGTGGAGTGGATTCGTGAAAATGAAGTCTTCGGCGAGAATCTGCGGGCGGTGGAGGATGGGCGGATCAAGAAATTGATCGAGCAGGCGGCAGCTTCCAGATATCCGAGCCTCAGCCGCAGTGCCGTGACCGTGCGCCGCTGCGATCTGCGCGCCCTGCCTACTGAACGCCCTCTGTTCAACGACCCGCGTGCGCCCGGCCAGGGCTTTCCCTTCGATTTTCTGCAGCATGGGGCGCTGGAAGCCAACACGCCGCTCCTCGTAACCCATCTGAGCGAGGATGGCACCTGGGTGTTCGTCGAGACACCGCTGCTTTATGGATGGATGCCGGTGACCGACCTCGCCTGGGTGGATGAAGAGTTTGTCGATACTTTTGAAACCGGGCGCTATCTTGCATTGACCCGGGAGAATCTGGCCCTTTTCGATACGGAAGGGATATTCCGTTTCAGTGCCGGCATAGGAACCGTTTTGCCCCTCACCGACACAGAGGGCAGGGAATATGAGGCATACATCACCGTTGCCGACGCAGACCGCCAGGCACAACTGAGAAAAGCCCCGATCCCGACTGAAGCAGGGGAGGTTTTTCCCCTGCCGTTGACGCCCAGACGAATCGCCAACCTGGCCGATGCCATGATGGGGCAGCCCTACGGGTGGGGGGATCTCTATGGCAACCGGGATTGCTCGGGCACGGTCAAAGACCTGTTTGCCCCTTTCGGCCTGTGGCTGCCGCGCAATTCTTCAAAACAGGCCCAGGTCGGCGAGGTCATTTCACTGGAGGATCTTACCCCTCGCCAACGGGAAGAGCGCCTGCTGCAGGAGGGGATCCCCTTTGTGACGCTGGTGCGGCTCCCCGGTCACATCATGCTGTACCTTGGCGAGTACGAGGGGCGGGCGGCGCTGCTGCACACACTCTGGGGGGTGCGCACGCGGACACTGGCCGGCCGTGAAGGGCGCTGGCTGGTGGGTAAAACCGTCATCACCGGGCTGGCGCCCGGCATGGAGCAGGATGGTTTTTTTCTTAGTATCAGCGCGCTGCTTGAACGCGTTGAAAGCATGAATATCCTAGGAAGCTGTCGGACTTTGGAAGAATCTACTGCGAAACCAGCAGAAGAAAATTGAAGGCGTTCGTTGGCTGCTCCTTTCGGACAGGTTCGCAGAAACGATTCTGACGAGCGTTTCTGCGAATACGCTTATCCCGACGTGTCTGACAGGATTCTTGACAGATGAAAAATATCCTCTAAGATAAATCGCGGCCCATAACCCGTTAATGTCTCTGCTATACCACAAAACATCAGTGCAATACGGACTATGATATCGGAATACCGGGGGCTGGCATGGTTTTCCGCCATAACAGCTGTCGGGGGAAATGCCATGGGGGCGTTTCTCGATTTAATATTCAAGTGGAGGTTGATCATGAAAAAACTGGGAGTGGCGCTTTGCGCCGCCGTGCTGATGACATCGGTTTCAACCCTGGCGTTGGCGGCGCCCTACGGGACTGCGGGCTGCGGCCTGGGTTCGGTGCTGTTCAAGGATGAGCCGGGCGGCGTGCAGATCTTCGCCGCGACCACCAACGCGACCTTCGGCAACCAGACTTTCGGCATCACCACCGGCACCCTCAACTGCGGTGATCCCATCTGGGTGACCGGCAGCGCCGAAACCAAGCAGTTTGTCGCGCACAACATGGACGCTCTGGCTGCCGACATCGCGGCCGGGCAGGGTGAAACCCTCGATGCCTTTGCCGAGCTGATGGAAGTTCCCATCGACCAGCGTGCGGCCTTTGCCGAGACCCTGCAGGAAAATTTCGATCAGGTTTTCACCTCCGACCAGGTGGTGATGGCCGAGGTGATCGACAACACCGCGCTGCTCACCCGCTGATCCGGTTTGAGCATGTATGAAAATGTAAAGGCATGCGGAGTGACTTTTTCCGCATGCCTTTTTTTCTTGTTGTTCTCCCTGCTTGTCCTGTTTCCTTCGGGCAGTGCTGCCGCCACCGGGCCGTCGATAGATTCAATCTTCCTGAAACGGATGGCGCAGGAACGTGCCCTGGCTGATGAGCGCCTCTGGCTCGTTCTGATGCGTTATCGCGCCAGGGGCAGCGGGTATGAGAGCCTGGTCGATGACCCGGATTATTTCTTCGCGCCCCGGGGCAAGACCGATCCTGAAGCGGAGCTGGCCGCTTCCATCGAGGCGATGCTTGCATCACCCGATCAGGGGGATGAACATTTCATCTGCCGCTTCCCGGCCCGCAGCGAATGGCTGGTGGAGTCCCTTGATCTTGACCCGGAAATTCTTGCTCAACCGGATTGCGCCAAGCGCGACGAAGCCCTCGCCAAGGTCGATCCTCAGTCGGCGGTGCTGGTTTTCCCCGCTGCCCATAATAATGGGCCAGCCTCCATGTTCGGTCACACCCTGCTGCGCATCGGCAGCTCCTACCAGAGCGAACTGCTGTCCCACGCCATCAACTATGCGGCGTTTTCTACCGACACCAACGGCCTGATCTACGCCTTCAAAGGGCTGTTCGGTCTTTATGACGGGTATTTCACGGTCTTGCCCTACTACGAAAAGCTCAACGAGTACAGCTCGCTGGAGCATCGCGATGTGTGGGAATACCGCCTGAACCTGGAACCTGAGGAAGTGCGGCGCCTGGTCCTGCACAGCTGGGAGATGCAGGGGATCGCCTCCGATTATTTCTTCTTCGATGAAAACTGCTCTTTTCTGCTGCTTTATCTGCTCGAAGCGGCCCGTCCTGAATTGAACCTGACGCAGCCGTACTATGAGCGGTTTTCCTTCTGGGTGATCCCTTCCGATACCATTGTGTCCGTGAAAGAAGCCGGCCTGGTGGAGGAGGTCAAATACCGCCCCTCGCTGGCAACGCGTATCGAGCACAAGGCGTCTCTGCTGAATGAATCGGCCCGCCGTAAAGCGCACGCCATTGCCGTTGCGGGAGAGTCGCCCCGCGAGTTGGCCGAGGATTTTTCTCTCCAGGAACAGCGTCAGATTCTTGATCTGTCGGCGGAGTACCTGCGTTACCGCTTCTCCCGAAAGGAGATCGAAGAAGATCGTTACAAGAAACGCTATCTGCCGGTTCTGGCGGCACGCAGCGCTCTGGGAACCGAGGATGAAACGGTCGAGGTGCCGCGTCCCGTACCCCCGGAACTGGGGCATGCCCCTGGCCGCTGGGCTTTTGGCGGTGGTGCGCGCGATAGCCGCTACTTCCTCGAATTCAACTGGCGCGCGGCCTATCACGATCTGCTCGACCCCGATGAAGGATTCACGCAGGGTGCGCAGATCAATTTCATTTCTCTGAAAGCGCGCTATTTTCCTGAGCGCAACAACCTGCGTCTGGAAAAACTGCACCTGGTCGATATCTTCTCCCTGGCGCCGCGCGACCTCTTCTTCTCTCCCCTTTCGTGGAAGGTCCGCGGCGGATTGGAGCGCAAGCCTTTTGAGGATGGCGAAGATCTTCTTTATGCGGGGATCAATACCGGTGGCGGAATGGCCTGGAATGTCGGCCCGGACGCTCTGATCTATCTGATGGCCGACGCCGATCTCAATCTCAGCGACCGTTTTCAGGACAAGCTGGCCCTGGGCGCGGGGCCGACCCTGGGCTGTCTGCTGCAATTGACCAGCGACTGGAAAGCGCACCTGCACGGCGGCGCCCTGTTCTACGGTTTCGAAGAGCATGAACACTATCGTGCCGTGCTGGAACAGAACTACCGCCTGTCACGCGACGGCGGAGTCACTCTAAAAGCAGGCTGGGAGCGTGCCTTCGACCAGTCCAAGGCGGAAATCATGTTGTCTGTGAACCGTTATTTTTGAACCGGAACTTTTGTTTTTCTCTGCGTCTCTGCCCCGTTGCGACTCTGCGTTGAAACTTTAAAATGTACAAAGGATGTCGGATGAAAAAAGGACTGCTGTGCTTCTTCTTTATGTTTGTGGCGGGATGTGCCACGCTGCCGCCGGCTGATCCGAGCGTCAGCGTGCCGCAGGTGCCGGAAGGGGAAGTTGTCGTTTATATCAGAAACGGCTGCCCCTATTGTGCCCATACCCTGGATATTCTGGCCGATGCCCTGATCGTGCCGCAACTTCGCAATATCACCGAGAGCCGCCAGGCCTACCAGGAGCTGCTGGCGATTCATCGCGTTCATTTCCCGGGCCAGGAGCCTATCGTGCCGGTGATCCTGACCCATCGGGATATCTTGAGAGGGTATAATGCCCAGTCGCTCAACGAACTGCTGTCGGGAGAAGAGATCAGCGACCGGGAGAATCACCAACATTGCCTCGATGCCTTTGACGGCACTTGACCTTCTCCCCCGATATTTCACAGTACGGCGAGCGCTTTTCCCCCTGTTTTCAATTCTCAACTGCTCAGCGCCTCGGCCACAGGTTCCCGTCCAAGTAATCCGCGTTTATTGATTTCCTCCTTGACCCGCTCAGTCAGGTCGCTGGCCATCAACCGTTCAAAGCGCACGTCGATGGTGTAGGCCTGAATAGTGAACACCGTCAGAAATGCGCGTTCGAATTCATCTTCCACCAGAACATTAACCGTTTGTCCGCGGTGGACATAGGGCGAGCATAAAGCTGCTTCGCGGGCCACCGCCTTGACATCCCCGGCATCGACTGTTGCCGGGAGGGAAAATTTCACTTCGATCAATTCGTACAGGGAGCCGGTATTGGAGTTGGAGACACCGTTGTTGAGCAGCATCGAGTTGGGCAGGGTGACGATGCTGTCGTCGAAGGTGTGCAGGCGGCTGGCGCGTAGACCGACATTGGTGACTTCACCGTAATAATTTTCGACCTTGATCATGTCGCCTACCCGGAAAGGGCGCTCGAACAGGATCAGGATGCCCGCCAGAACATTTTTGATCAGATCCTGAGCGCCGAAACCGATGGCGACACCGGATGCCCCGGCTACCAGCATGATGGTTTCGCCAGGGGGGCGCAGGATTTTCATGATAATGAAAGTGACAACATGTACCCAGGCCAGCAGGCGGAAGACCGGAAAGATGCTCGAAATCAACAGCCGGCGGCGGGGAAATTTTTCGGCCAGCAGATGGGACAGACGCTTGATGCCGTAGAGCACCCCCCAGGTCAACAGCAGAAGCGCGATGGAAAGAGCGATCTTCTCAAAGTTGAGAACTTCCAGCAGAGATTTGATGACTTCCTTATCCACGAAACCTCCCAGTGGCTAACCCGGATTATTCATGAAAACTTCTGCTGCAACCGGCAATTGCCCGCCATCTCAAGCCGTGCTCGCTCCTTGCGCTTCGACGTACTGTGAGTACGTCTGCAGGGCAACTCCCTGTGCCAGGCCTGATCTGACAGACACTTGCCGGTTTCGCGACAAATCTTCATGAATAACCCGGGCTAATAGAGGAAATGCATTTGATCAAGCATGGCTGTGACCGCGTGCTGGGTGACAGAATCAAGGCTGTAGGGCGTATCGTCGTCAGGGGGACCGTCGCAGATCGGTTCGATCAGCCGCAGCTGGTGCAGCAGGGTAAAGGCGAGGCGACTTGTCA
>JAXHUR010000091.1:0-9734 GCA_034189505.1 Thermodesulfobacteriota bacterium
CCAAAACTTCCACCATTTTCGGCGGTTTTCACGCGATTTCTGTCCTTGTTCGGACCCTTTATCAAGTTCCTTCTGCATCTGTTCCGATTTTTTGGTCTTCTGCTTTTCTAGTCCTTTCGGTTTTTCACCCTGATGCTTTGAGCTTTTCTCTTGTTCTTTCGTGAGAACCTCGCCCTTCTCCCTTCTCTTTTCGGCACGCTCCTTCATTTGCTCCCGGCTCTGTTCGGCCTGCTCCTCAGCGAACTCTCTTTCCTGCTCGGCGCTTTCCTCCATCTGTTCTTTATGCTGTTCAGCCTGTTCTTCCATCTTGGTAGTTGTCTGCTCCGCCTGCATTGCACCCTTGCCTTTGCCTGCCCAATCGGGTTTTTCGGCAACTGCGGGAGTGATCATCAATGCAAAAGAGAGAATGAAAATCGGCAATGCTTTTGTCATCTTTGATCTCTTTCTCCTTTGTGGTGTCATAAAAAATTTGCACGGGATGGGTCTTATTCGATCCGAGGTCCCGCCCAATTCTTGCAGTTTATCCTCATTCCGTGGGAAGACAAGAAACAATGACAGATCTATATGTCTTAAACCTGGAGCCAGTGGTAAGCACCAACTTTGTATCAATGGTTCCCTCTTGTCTAACTGTTTTTGACATTAACACATCATCCCGCCATCCACCGTCAGAACCTGTCCCGTCACATAATCTGAATCTTCTGAAGCAAAAAATACGAAAGAAGGAACAAGAACTGTCGGATCAGCCAGATGAATAAGCCGTTCCCCTTCAGCTCCATGAAATTCAGCCAGAGAATCAGTCATGCGTGTCTTTGCAACCGGCAGTATTGCATTTACCTGTATGTTATATTCTAAAAGCTCTCTGGCAGCATTTTTGGTGAAAGAATAGATTCCACCTTTAGCCGATGCATAGTCAGCTACACCTATCGACCCTCTCTCTGCTGCTGGAGCGCAAAGGTTTATAATCTTCCCATGTCTTTTATCTTTCATGAAACGTCCTACTGTTTCTGTAGTACAATAGAAGGTTCCGTACAGATGAGTTTTTATAACTTCATCCCATTGTTGTGGGCTTATCTCAAGAAAAGGTGTAGGTTTTATTATCCCTGCATTATTAACCAATATATCCACACCACCATAAGTTTCCCCCACTTCCTCCATCAGCCTATCAATTTCTGTGTAATTTCCGACATCGAAAAGCCCACCATTTACCGTTGCCCCTTTGCTTTTGCAACTCTCCATGACTTCATTGAGCCCTTCTTTATCTTTATGCCCCACAAGATAAAGGTTGGCACCCTCTTTTGCAAAGCCCTCTGCTACTGCTTTGCCGATACCTTTTGAAGCTCCTGTAATAAGCGCAACTTTGTTTTCCAATCTCATACTTATATCCTCGCATTCTATTAATACATGCACACACTACTATCCAAAATAATTCCAAATCCCGATCTAAGACAAATCAACTTCTGTCGATTCTCTTGATAATTTCCCTATTTTTCTTCTTTCGCCCAACTTCCGCTTTCAATTTAAAGAATGTAAATAGAGTTGCATGAGCCAGGCGTCGCCAACTCACACAATTGTTTTATAACATCAATAGGAGCGCAAGACTGCTCAAATGGACTGGTTTACCAGAGCACTATACTGAACTGCTCGTTTAATGAAAGCTCAAGCCCCCGGATACGCTTACCGTTTGCCCCGTTACAAAGGCAGCGTCATCAGAGGCAAGCCAAGCCGCCGTTCCCGCCAAATCTTCAGGGTATTCAAGCCTTGGAATAGCGGAATTTTTCGCAAGCTCCTCACTCATCTGATCAAACTCATGCTCCTGAATCGTTTCGCTTTGCGTCAATCCCGGAGAGATAGAATTCACTGTAATGCCGAATTTACCCGCTTCGACGGCGAGCACCCTTGTGAAGCCAATGACTGCCGCTTTGGATGTAGGGTATTGAACGCCGTTGCCACGCCCAATATAAACCGTGTCAGACGATATATTTATGATGCGGCCCCAATTTTGCGAACGCATGTCCGGGAATACCTCACGTGCGCACATCCACACCCCTTTGACGTTTACCGCCATGACTTTATCCCAATCGGCTTCGTCCAATTCATAAAACGGCCGCACAGCCTGCTCTAATCCTATATGCCGCAGCATGATGGCCGCATTATTAACGAGGATATCAACCTTATCGAAGCGCTCGCGCGCTTTGGACACCATCTCTTTTATCTGCTTGGCATCCGAAACATCGCACACGATCGGCAATACTTCGCGATCTTCAGTTGCAATTTCTTCAGCCGCTTGCTTTAAGACATCCTCAGTAGTCCCGCAGATTACAACGTCGGCCTTTTCCTGATAAAGACGCTTCGCAATAGCTTTGCCGATCCCGCGACCGCCCCCTGTAACAAGGGCGACATGACCCTTTAATCTTTCACAACTCATAGCGACACTCCTCCTTTTCACAATATTTTCCACATTAATTGTTAGGTCCCGCCCAATTCTTGTAGTTTATCCTCATCCCGTGGGAAGACAAGAAACAATGACAGATCTATATGTCTTAAACCTGGAGCCAGTGGTATGAGGTTACCAGTTGACCGACGAAGCATTAAAGCTTCTCCTCAACTCCTCAAACAAATAAGACATCATCAATGCAGACCAGCAAGAATCAACGGCCAAGTTTTTCAACCATCCGATAAATTCTCTCGCCTTATAGAGGAGAGGATAAAGGAGGGGTTAGGGGGGCTGGTCTCGAATCCCCTGGCCTACAGTAACCCGCCCGGTTTCCGGGATCGTTTAGAGAATGTAGGATTATTCTGCAGATTCGAAATCATTCCCTTGAGAATCATCCTGTTGGCGGTAAATATGACCGTTTACAAGACCGGCGAACCGCTGGTCAGAAGGATGCCCTTCAGGTGTTTCCGGGTTGTCCGCCTATGTGCCCGCGACCTGCTTTGGTTCCCCATGGCCAGTAACAACGCGCCAACAGCAGTAATAGTACCACGGCAAAAACAATCATCAGCGGTGAGTCTGCTGCATCGCCGACCTCGCTTACCCATTGCGTAATATCGAAACCGCTCCAGGCGTAGAGGCGATTGGTAAACCAGCCAAGCGCCAGGGAACAGATGGCGATGGAGCCCAGATAAACGCCGGTCGCCGCTCTACCGAAGTAGCGGGCAACAACAGTAATGGTCGCCGCGTTCGTGGCCGGCCCGGCGAGCAGAAAGACTAGGGCCGCTCCGGGGCTGAGCCCCTTGAGGACCAGGGCGGCGGCCACCGGAGTGGAAGCGCTGGCGCAGATATAAAGGGGAATCCCCACCACGAGCATGATCAGCAAGGACAGCATTTCGTTTTCGAGATATCGAGTAAAAAAGGTCTCGGGAACGAAATAGGCAATGACTCCGGCGATGGCGATGCCCAGCAGCAGCCATTTGCCGATATCCCCCAGCAGATCGCCGAAAGCATAGGATAGGCCAGCCCGCAACCGCTGTCTGAGAGGTGGCAAGGATGCGAGGGCCTGATCCCCTTCGCAGGAGGCGGCACAGCCGCAACTTCCGCCTTCTTTCCGACTGCCGGACCCGGTTGGTTCAGGTGCGTCTTCCGGCAGACGATTGATGAGCAGGCCGGTCACCGTGGCGGTGATGAAAGAGGCGACAGGCCGCACGACAGTCATGACCGGATCGAACAGCGCCCAGGTAATGGCAACGGAGTCGACGCCCGTTTCCGGAACCGAGACCAGGAAAGCCGCCGATGCTCCCCTGCTTGCTCCCTGCTTACGCAGGCCGATGGCCGCTGGGATGACTCCGCAGGAGCAAAGCGGCAAGGGGATACCGAACAGGGAGGCCTTGAACACCGAAGCGGCATTTTTCTTTCCCAAGTGACGAGCGACTGCCGCCTCGGGCAGCAGCGCTTTGAGCACTCCAGCGGCAAAAAAGCCGAACAGGACATAGGGAGCGGATTCGACCAGGATCTCCCAACACTGCATTAAAATTCCGAGGACAATCTCCATGGTCTCCAATCACATCCTTTCCGCCATAAACCGCTGTCCTTCCAGCAAAACAGCAGCCAACCGCCCGTCTGCGAGACGATAGTAGACCATCTTTCCTTGTTTGCGGTAGCGGATCAAACCAGCGGTTCGCAGCAGCCGGAGCTGATGCGAAACCGCCGAAAGGGTTGAATCCAGAAGCGCTGCCAGGTCACAGACGCACATCTCGGTGGCCGCAAGCGCCTGCAGCAGGCGCAGCCGCGTCGGATCGCCGAGCAGCTTATAGAAGCCGGCCTGATCTGCCACTTCCTCCGGGGCCTGCATCGTCAGCCGGGCCTTTTCCAGCCTCTCCTCGTGAATGACGGTGACTTGACAAACGTCTCGGTTCATGGCAATCCTTTGAGTTAGTTGAACAGTTTCTCAAGTGTTCTGATCATGGATCGAACACCTTTCAATTGTCAAGGGGTCCGAACCGAAACATGATTCCTGCACCGCGTCGTCCTTCGACCAGGTTTTCCCTCCCCGCGCTGGGGTTGATTTTGTCCTGCATCCTGCTGGCCATCATCCTCGGCGTGGTGACCTGGCGCAACCTGGACCGGGAAGAGCGCCTGATGGAAAATTTCCTGCGCAAAGAGGGCCAGACCCTCATTCGGGCCATTGAAGCAGGCGCGCGGACCACTATGATGATGGGGTCCAAAAGTGCCAATCTGAAGACTCTGGTCAGGAAAACGGCGCAGGAGGAAACCGTCGCCTATATTCTCGTCGTCGATGAACACGGGCAGATCAACGCCGCCTCGGGTAGCCTTCCCTCTTCGATTCAGAATTTGCCGGTCGCTCAGGCGATCTCTGGAAAAAGCCCCATGACTCGCCTGACCCGGCTTGCATCGAATCAAGCGGTCTTCGAAGTGACCAGGGAGTTCAATCCGGTCGGCGAAAACGCCTCTGACAGCCGGATGAGAAGGCGCTGGCCGCAGTGGTGCGCCATGGGAGGCATGGGAGACGAAGCCGCCTGCCGGCAGGCGATCTTCGTCGGGCTCTATACCCGGGAATTCGAGGCCGCCCGCCGGGAAGACGTCAAGCAGAGCCTGATCATGGGCGGCGTTTTGCTGCTGTTTGGTGCCGGTGGTTTCTATTTCCTGTTTCTGTCGCAGGAGTCGCGGGTCGCCCAGCGCACGCTGGAAAATATGGAGCTCTACACCCGCAACGTCATTGAGAGCATGCCGGCGGGCCTTATTACGCTCGACGAGCAGGGGCGCATTACCTCCCTGAACGAACGAGCCCGGGATATTTTCGGACACCAGGAAGAATCTTTCGAGGGCAAGCATCTGAACGCCCTGGCCGGAGAAGGACGATGCGAGATTGAGTCACTGCTTCAAGATGGTCAGGAATTCACCGACAAACCGATGGAATGCCAGGCGGGCAGCGGTGAGAATATCCCGGTAAAGGTAAGCGCCTCTCTGCTTCGCGATCGCAAAGGGGCGCCCCTCGGCAGGGTGCTGATCGTTCGCGACATGCGCGAAATCCGCGCCATGGAAGAGGCGCTGGAACGCTCGCGCCGCATGGCGGCCCTGGGACGCATGGCGGCCGGCATCGCCCATGAGATCCGCAACCCTCTGGGAACCCTGCGCGGCTTCGCCCAGTTTTTCCGCCGCCGTTCCGATGATGATACCGCCGCCCGCGAATACGCCGATCTCATGGTTGGGGAAGTTGACCGGCTCAATCGCACGGTCTCGGCGCTGCTGCAGTTTTCCCGACCCCGTGAGCCGGAATACGCTGCTGTCGATTTAGGCGAGCTGCTGCAACGGACCGCCCGCCTGATGGAGGAGGACATGGCGGCTCACCGGGTCACCTTGAAAGTTGATCAGCCCGTTAAGCCTGTAGCCTTTTCGGCCGATCCTGACCTGCTGACCCAAGTGCTGATCAATCTACTGCAGAACGGCTTTGTGGCCACGCAGGAAGGCGGCGAAATCAGGCTTGGCGGCGCCCGGGAGAATCAGGACATCCGCCTATGGGTTCAGGATTTCGGCAGAGGGATGGCGGCCGAGGAACGCGAGCGGATGTTCGATCCCTTTTACACGACCCGTAAGGAAGGCACCGGGCTCGGCCTGGCCGTGGTGCAGCAGATCATCGAGCAGCACCGCGGACGAATCGAGGTGGAAAGCGCCCCCGGAGAGGGAACCCTCGTCGAAGTGATTCTGCCTGCGGGAGAGAACTATGACAAAGCGTAATCATACGATTCTTGTCGTGGACGACGACACCGCTCACCGTACCATGCTCAAAGCGCATCTGGGCGCCGAAGGGTTTGAGGTGATCGAGGCCGACGATGGCGATGTGGCCGTGCACTTGGTTAAGGAGCGCGAGATCGACCTGGTGCTCCTCGATCTCAAGATGCAGCGAGTGGGGGGAATCGAGGCGCTGCAGGCAATCCGGGAGATTCGGTCAGCCCTGCCAGTGATCATCCTGACCGCCTTCTCCTCGGTGGAATCTGCCGTCGAGGCGATGAAGAAGGGTGCCTTCGATTACCTGACAAAGCCTGTGGATGCCGAAGAGCTTGCGCTCACGGTGTCTCGCGCCTTCGATTTTGACCGCCTGCAGCGCGAGAATGAGGCCCTCAAAGAACGTCTCGGTGAAAAATTCGACTTCGGACAGATCGTCGGTGCCAGTCGCCCCATGCGGGATCTTTACGAGACTCTGGCCCTGGTCGCCCCGTCAGATGCCACCGTTCTCATCACCGGCGAATCAGGAACCGGCAAAGAGCTTATCGCCAATGCCGTTCACCAGAACAGCCCGCGGGCGGGCGGGTCGTTCATCAAGGTCAACTGCGCCGCCCTGCATGAGAACCTGCTGGAGAGCGAACTCTTCGGCCATGAGAAGGGCGCCTTCACCGGCGCCGGCGAACGGCGCCGGGGGCGTTTCGAAATGGCGGACAAGGGAACGCTTTTTCTTGATGAGATCGGTGACATGAGCGCCACCACCCAGGCTAAGATCCTGCGGGTGCTGCAGGACGAGGAGTTCGAACGGTTGGGCGGCACCAAAACCCTCAAGGTCGATGTCCGCGTCGTGGCTGCCACCCACAAAGATCTGGATAAAATGGCCAAGGAGGGTGCCTTCCGCCAGGATCTCTTCTTTCGCCTGAACGTGGTGCCGCTGCACCTGCCGGCTTTGCGCGAGCGCCCCGAGGACATTGCTCTGTTGGCAGAACATTTTCTCAAGCAGTACAGCGCCAAGAACCGCAAGGACATCCGCTCCTTCCAGAGCGAAGCCCTGGAGGCGCTGATCACCTTCGACTGGCCCGGCAATATCCGCGAACTGGAAAACGCCATCGAAAGAGCGGTGATCCTCTGTCCTGCCGAACAGATCACCCTGCGCGAGCTCCCCCCGGCAGTCCGCCAAGGGGCCGAAAACGCGGAACGACCGCTCGTCCCCCGTCCTGGGATAACCCTCAAGCAAATGGAGAAAGAAATGATCATCGTCACCCTTCAGAAGGTCGATGGCAACCGCACCCGTGCCGCGCAGATCCTCGGTGTTTCCCGCCAAACCCTGCAGAATAAATTGAAGGACTATGATCTCTAGGAGGCTGTACAAAGCCACAAATATAACCCGAAGATGGATGGTCTTCAGAGAGGAGCCAGGTCCCTGAAGGGGTGATTTCTCGGGACACTATGGGGGGAACTGATTATTTACAGCGACAGGAAAGAACTTGTGAGTAAAGAAAGGTCGTTTCACGGCAACTGGTACGCCCATCCGGTCATGCGCAACGCTCTGGTCGCTGCCGTATTGACCGCGGTCGCCTTCGGCGCAGGCCATCTTGGACTGATCCTCCGGTCGGTGGAGATCGCTCTCTACCTGGTCGCAATCGTGCTGGGCGGCTGGCACTGGGCGTGGGAAGGAATCGAGGACCTCGTGCGGGAAAAGCGGGTGGGGATCGAGATCCTCATGCTTTTTGCGACGGTCGGCTCGGCTGTGCTCGGCATGTGGGACGAAGCCGCAGCCCTGGTGGTCCTTTACGGCGTGGCCGAGGCTCTGGAGGAGTATGCCTTCGACCGCACCCGAGCCTCCATCAGTAAACTTCTCGATCTGGCCCCCAGGGAAGCCCGCCTTTTGGTGGATGGGGAGGAAAATATGGTTCCAGCGGCGAAACTGCAGAAGGATGATTTCTTCCTGGTCAAGCCCGGCGAGTCGCTGGCCACCGACGGCATAGTGGAGAAGGGGCGCTCCAGCGTCAACGAGGCGGCGGTGACCGGGGAATCGGTGCCGGTCGAGAAGAAAGAGGGCATGAAGGTCTTCGCCGGAACCCTCAACCAGTCCGGCGCCCTGACGATTCGGGCAACCGCCACCAGCGAGGACAATACCTTGGCCCGGATGATCCATCTGGTGGAAGAGGCTCAAGAGCAAAAAGGCAAGGCCCAACTCTTCATCGACCGCTTCGGCCGAATCTACACGCCGGCAGTCCTGGTGGCGGCCGGCCTACTGCTTGTGGTTGCAATGCTATATGGTGCTTCGGCTTCCTCCTGGGGCACCCGGGCGGTGGTGCTGCTGGTGGCCGCAGCCCCCTGCGCACTGGTCATGTCGACCCCGGTGACCATTGCTGCCGGCATCGGCCGGGCAGGCAGAAGCGGCGTGCTGATCAAGGGGGGAATCCACCTGGAAAACCTCGGCAAGGTTCGCGCGGTTGCTTTCGACAAGACCGGAACCCTGACTCGCGGCGAACCAGTCGTCACTGATGTGATCCCCATCGAGGGCGATGCGTCCGAGATTTTGCGGCTGGCTTACGCTGTCGAACAGTTCTCCGAGCACCCACTGGCCCAGGCGGTCGTCCGCAAGGCCAGGGAGGAACGCCGGCACAGGGCTGAGGCAGAGGATTTCAAGGCCCTGGAAGGGTACGGTGCCACCGCCAACGTAGCGGGGGAAAAAGTTTTCGTGGGTAAGCCGGGACTGCTGCGCAAGCTTGATCTGGCCCCATCAGAGCTGCCAGAGATCGAGCGGCTGCAGCAGGAGGGCAAGACCATCATCCTGGTCGGCGTCGGGGAGTCGGTCCAGGGGGTCATCGGCATCCGAGACGAGGTCCGTCCCGAGGCCAGAGACGTCGTCGCCCGGCTGCACCAGCTTGGGATCAAGACCGTCATGCTCACAGGCGATCATAAAGGAACGGCCCGGTCCATCGCCGAAGAGCTCGACCTGGATGATGTGCGAGCCGACCTGACGCCCGAAGACAAGCTGCAGGCTGTCACCGATCTGGAAAGAGAGTTCGGGACCCTGGTCATGGTGGGCGACGGTATCAACGACGCCCCGGCCCTGGCCAGAGCCACAGTGGGGATCGCCATGGGGACGGCGGGAACGGATGCCGCAATCGAGGCGGCTGATGTCGCCCTGATGGCCGACGATTTGGAAAAGCTGGTCTACGCCCTGGACCTGGGACAGAGGGTGCGACGCATCAACGCCCAAAACATCGTCTTCTCCCTGCTGGTGTTGGCGGTTTTGGTCCCTTCGGCGCTGCTCGGGGTTATGGGCGTGGCACTGGCGGTCTTTTTCCACGAGGGTTCGGAACTGCTGGCGGTGGCCAACGGCCTGCGCGCCGCCCGCAGCTGAGGAAAAAGATGGCGACACCGGTTTTTTTACTTACAAACGCGGGTTCATTCCCTCAGCTCTTTCTTCATGCGCTCGAATTCCTCGCGGTCGATCTCACCGGCCGCATAGCGGTGATTGAGAACCGCCAGGGGCGATGGAGCCTGTGCTTTTTTCTGCGGAAGATCAGCTGAAAAAACCAGG
>JAXHUR010000092.1:0-7341 GCA_034189505.1 Thermodesulfobacteriota bacterium
GCGTCATTCTCGCGGGAGGGCGCAGTCGCCGCATGGGGCGCGACAAGGCGACCCTGGAGATCGGCGGTCAGACCCTTTTCGAGCGCACCCTGGCGAGAATGACGCCCGTCACGTCAGGGCAGAGTTCAGGAACTTGTTGGGAGTTTTGCATATCGGAAGTCATAGCTTATGATCTGTGTTGAATCAAGTCTGATTCAGCAGTCTGCCGATATCCCGTTTCGCGAACAAGAGTTCTGTCTTGCCCCTCCCTCCCCCCAGCGGGGGGAGGTTGGGAGGGGGGGGGGAGCCACAACTCCCTTCAGCATTGTCAGATCTCGTGTTTCGGCTGCTTGATCAGGCGGTGCTTGACCCGCCGGATCAGTCCCCATATTAAAAGAACCACCACCGGCACCAGCACCGCCAGAAGGATGTTTTTCTCCAGGTTCCATCGGCCCAGCGGCAGGCCGTCGAGAAGATAGCTCAGCAGCCCCACCATGTAATAGCTGATGGCGGCTACCGAGAGTCCTTCCACGGTTTCCTGCAGGCGAAACTGCAGACGGCCGCGCCGGTTCATGGTGGCGAGCAGGTCCTTGTTCTGATCCTGCAGCATGAGGTTGACGCGCGTGCGCATCATGTCGCCGGCGCGTTCGATGCGGCGCGACAGATCCTCCATCCAGCTCTGCACCGATTCGCAGGTGCGCAGACCCGGGTTAAGCCGTCGCGTCATGAACTCGGTGAAGGTCATGTAGCCTTCGATCGGGTCTTCCTTGATGTTCTGCAGCCGGCTCAAGACCAGATCGTGATAGGCGCGGGTCGCGGAGAACCTGTGGTTGGTTTCGGCGCGCCACATTTCAAGCCGGCCCGAGAGACGCGAGAGGCGCTCCAGGATGATGCGGTCCGCTTCAGCGCTCTCCTCGGTGGGGGCGTGGGTCAGCATCTCGGCCAGTTCACGGTCGAGTTCCTGCAGCTGCGGCGCAATGCGCTTGGCCAGAGGCAGGGAGAGCTGCGCCAGCAGACGGTAGGTTTCGAGTTCGATGATGCGCTGAATCAGCCGCCCCATCTGGTAGTCGGAGATGCCGCGGTTCTGAACCATGAAACGGCCGAAGCCGTCGCTGTGCAGGCGGAAGGCGGTGCAGATGATCGCCTTTCCCTGTTTGGGCTGGCTCATGATGAGCCGCTGTCCTTCGAAGATGCGGGTCAGGTTTTCGTGGTCGAAATTCAGCTGGCCCTCGTCCACAATGATGTGAAACGCCGAGACGGCCTGGCCGGGCAGGGATGAGAGCCAGTCTGTCGGCAGCAGGCCGATGACCGGGTGCTCGAAGGGCGGGTCGTTGATTGGACCGCCGCGGGAGAAGGTGAGGGAGTAGAACTCCATGTGCTTCTCCCATCGCACCGTGAATTCGCCGAAATCCTGCTGATAGGACACCTCGTCGGATGTCGGCTGGTTGACGCTGTAGCGGCGACACAGGTCACAGACCAGCTCAAAGGCCTGCGTCATTTCCGCAGGTTCGGCGCGAAAGGCCAGGTGCGTCATCTGCTGCGGCGCGGAGATCATCTGAAACGGGCGCGCATGCAGTTCGTCGTAAAGAGCGGCACGCAGCGGGTGCGTGGAAAATGGCAGACAGAAATAGTGCGACATATCGAAGAGTCCTCACGATCTGGAATTTGGACGAAGCATATCGCGCGCCGGAAGGGTTGTAAAAGTAAACATTATGAGTTTTTACGCTCTTTCAGGAACTCAGCCAGAATCCCCGCGGTATGCGATGCCTTCTCCTTGCGGCTGACCTGTTCAGGCGTGCCCTGCGCAACAACGTTCCCACCTTCCTCTCCCCCTTCCGGACCCATGTCGATCAGCCAGTCGGCTTCGGCGATGATGTCGAGATTGTGTTCGATGAGCAGCACGGTGTTGCCTGCATCGACCAGGCGATGCAGAACCCGGATCAGCTTCTCGACGTCGGCCATGTGCAGGCCGATGGTCGGTTCGTCGAGGATGTAAAGGGTGGGGCCGCCGCGCATTTTTCTGCCGCTCTTGGATCTGCCCTGGGGCGCCCCGTTTGCCGGGGCCTTGGCCAGTTCCGTCACCAGTTTGATGCGCTGGGCTTCTCCGCCGGAGAGGGTCGGGCTCTGCTGTCCCAGGGTGAGATAGCCCAGGCCGACGTCCTGCAGCAGCCGCAGCGCGTGATGGATTTTTTTGTGGGCGCTGAAGAACTCGGTGGCCTGGTTGATGGTCATTTTGAGGACGTCGCCGATGTGCTTGTCCTTGTAGGTGACCGCCAGGGTTTCCCGGGTGAAGCGCTGCCCGCCGCAGGTCTCGCAGACGATGCGGACATCGGGCAGAAAGCTCATCTCGATTTTGCGCGTCCCCTGGCCTTCGCAGTCCGGGCAGCGGCCGTCGCGCGTATTGAAGGAGAAGCGGCCCGGACCCCAGCCGCGCAATTTCGCTTCGGCGGTCCCTGCAAAAAGTTTGCGGACGTCGTCCCAGAAACCGACATAGGTGGCCGGGCAGGAGCGCGGTGTTTTGCCGATCGGCGTCTGGTCAACCTCGAGAATGCGATGGATTGAGTTCCATCCCTTGATTTCACCGCAGCCGCTCCACGAGGGGGAATCCTCCTTGTTTTTCTGCGCCAGGATGCGGCGCAGGTTGTCGTGGATCACGGAACGCACCAGAGTGCTCTTGCCGGAGCCGGAAACGCCGGTGACGCAGACCAGCCGCTCCAGCGGCAGATGCAGATCGAAGCCTTTGAGATTGTGCAGCCGGGCGTCCTTGACTTCAAAATGAGCGCTGCGCTGGGTGACGCGACGCCGTTTGTGCAGCGGGTGGCACAGGGGCGTCCGCAGAAACTGGCCGGTGAGGGATTCCGGCGCGGCCATCAGGTCGTCGACTGTGCCTTCGGCGACGATCCGGCCGCCGTTGACTCCGGCGGCCGGGCCCAGATCGATGACGTGCCCGGCGCGACGAATGGTTTCGTCATCATGTTCCACCACCACGATGGTATTGCCTTTCTGCTGAAGTTTCTCCAGGGTGTCGAGCAGCATGCGGTTGTCGCGCGGATGCAGACCGATGGTAGGCTCATCGAGGATATAGCAGACGCCCCGCAGATTTGAGCCGAGCTGTGCGGCGAGACGGATGCGCTGCGCTTCGCCGCCGGAGAGAGTGGGGGCGGCACGGTCGAGACCGAGGTAGGACAGGCCAACCTCGCGCAGAAAGGCGAAGCGGGATTCAAGTTCGGCGACGATGTCCCGCGCCAGGTCGGCTTCCCGGCCTTTAAGGCTCAGGTTGCGGAAAAATTCTTCGGCGCGGACGATGGAGTGGGTCGTCAGTTCGGCGATGTTGTGTCCGTGAAACAGCACAGCCAGCGCTTCGGGGCGCAGTCTTGTCCCTCTGCAGGCCGGGCAGGGCTGCTCCTCCCCCTCGTACCAGGCGTTCCACCAGACCTCCTCGCCGCTTTGCTGCTCATCAAAACCGGCCAGACGCAGACCGGTGCCGTAGCAGCTTTCGCACCAGCCGTGCTTGCTGTTGAACGAGAACAGGCGCGGATCGGGTTCCTCGAAGCCGCGCCCGCAGTCGGGACAGGCGCGCCGGGTTGAAAAGATCGTGTCCCTGTTTTGGGTGCCGGACCCGCCAAGGGCGACCTTGACCACCCCCTTGCCGTAATCCAGGGCGCGATGGAGGCGCTCGCGCAGGTGCTCCTCATTCTCCGCCGTGACCTTCACCTCTCCTGCCGGAAGGTCGATGTTGTGCTCGCGGAAGCGGTCGAGCCGCGGCCAGTTGTCGGTCGGGGTATCCACGCCGTCGACGCGCAGGTGGGAGAACCCTTTGCCGGCCGCCCATTTGGCCAGGTCGGTGTAGTAGCCTTTGCGTCCCACCACCAGCGGGGCGAGCAGGGAAATCTCCTGTCCCTTGAAGTCGCGCAGCAAGCGGGCGACGATTGCTGCGTGGGACTGGGGCTCAATCGGGATGTTGCACTCGGGGCAATATTGAACGCCAAGCTTGACGAAGAGCAGGCGCAGAAAGTGGTAGATCTCCGTCAATGTGGCGACGGTGCTTTTGCGCCCGCCGCGGCTGGTGCGCTGCTCGATGGCGACCGTCGGCGGGATTCCGGAGAGCGCGTCGATGTCGGGACGGGAGGAGGGCTGCACGAACTGCCGTGCGTAGGCGTTGAGGGATTCGAGGTAGCGTCTCTGCCCCTCGGCGAACAGGATATCGAAGGCCAGGGTGCTTTTCCCAGATCCGGAGACTCCGGTGACGACGGTGAAGGCGTCCCGCGGCAGGCACACATCGACCCCTTTGAGATTGTGCTCCCGGGCGCCGTGAACACAGATCTGGCGGTCGATTGTTTTTTTTCGATCCGGCGGCGGGAAACTCTCAGCGGCTTCTCCTCGATCCGAGCTTCTCTTCCCCGTTCTGGCCGAGGCTTCGTTGCGCTGCTGCTGGTCCAGGTATCGGCGCAGGGCGAGGCCCGTGTGGCTGTCTGTGCACTCCATGACCTCCAGCGGCGAGCCTGTGCAGATAATTCTGCCGCCGCCTTCGCCCCCTTCCGGCCCCAGATCGATCAGCCAGTCTGCAGCGGCGATGACATCGAGATTGTGTTCGATGATCAGCAGGGAGTGCCCCTCGGACTGCAATCGGCGAAAGGCTTTGAGCAGACGGGCGATGTCATCGAAATGCAGGCCGGTGGTCGGTTCGTCGAACAGAAACAACATCCCTTTGCGGCTTTTCCTTTTGCGCCCCTGCGTGGCACTGAGATGCCCGGCCAGCTTCAAACGTTGGGCTTCGCCCCCGGAGAGGGTCGGGACCGGCTGCCCCAGGGAGAGGTAGTCGAGCCCGACCGCTTCCAGCGGTTCCAGCCCTCGCAATACCTCCGGCCTGTCGGCGAAAAAGCTCAGCGCTTCGGCAATTGTCATCTCCAGCACGTCAGCGATGGATTTGCCGGCGCCGCCATCGGCGCCGTGCACCTTGATCTCGAGAATCTCGGGACGAAAGCGGCGGCCGTCGCAGTCGGGACAGCGCAGGTAGACGTCGCTGAGAAACTGCATCTCCACATGCTCGAAGCCGTTGCCGCCACAGGTGGGGCAGCGCCCGTTGCCGGTGTTGAAACTGAAGGTGCCGCTGGTATAGCCGCGCTCACGCGCCACGAGCTGATCGGCGAAAATGGCGCGGATGCCGTCAAAGGCGCCGACGTAGCTGGCGGGATTGGAGCGGGTGGTGCGGCCGATGGGAGACTGGTCGATCAGGACGACCTCGGAGATTTCCTCATGGCCGCGGATGGCGCGATGAGCTCCAGCCGGTTCGACCGGCCTGCCCTTGATCTTGCTCAGCGCGTTGTATAGCACATCCTGTACCAGGGTGGACTTCCCCGAGCCGGAGACGCCGGTGACCACCACCATGCATTGCAGTGGGATGCGGGCATCCACCTCTTTGAGATTGTGCGCAGCCGCCCCCTCGATGATCAATCCGGGCCCATTTGACCCCGGCACCTTGTTCGATGGGGCGGCGACCGTCTTTTCTCCGCACAGGTATTGAGCGGTGAGAGATTGGCCTGATTCAAGCAGAGCCTGGGGGGAGCCGTTGAATACGATCTGCCCGCCGTTTTTGCCCGGCCCCGGCCCCATGTCGATGATCCGGTCCGCGCCCCACATCACCTGGGGGTCGTGTTCCACTACCAGCAGTGAATTGCCGGCGTCGCGCAATCGGTGCAGCACGCCGATGACCCGGTTCATGTCGCGGGGGTGCAGGCCGATGGACGGTTCATCGAGGACGAACAGCGTATTCACCAGCGAAGTCCCGAGAGCGGTGGTCAGGTTGATGCGTTGAACTTCTCCCCCCGAAAGAGTGCGCGATTGCCGATCGAGGGTCAGGTAAGCCAGCCCGACATCCACCAGGTAGCGCAGGCGGGCGCGGATTTCCCCCAGCAGGGGGTCGACGGCCTCCGCGATGGCGGACGGCAGCTGAACACTCTCGAAAAAGCGCAGACAACGGTCGATGGGGAGACGCATGATGTCGTGCAGGGTCAACCCCGGCAGAGCCTGCAACTGCGCGGCGCTCATGTCGAGATGGGTGGGGCGGAAGCGCTTCTGCGGGTCAAGCACCGCGTCTGCATCCTCTCTGGAGCCGATGCGCCACAGCAGCGCTTCATCCTTGAGGCGCGCACCGCCGCAGTCCGGGCACAGATCGTAGGAGCGGTACTTGGAGAGCAGCACTCGGATGTGCATCTTGTAGCTCTTGCCCTCCAGCCAGTCGAAGAAGCGTTTGACCCCGTACCACAGGCCGTCTTCCCATTCACCTTCGCCCTCCATCACCCAGGCCCGCTGTTCGTCGCTCAGCTCACGCCAGGGGATGTCCACGGGAATCCCGCGTTGGTCGGCGAACTTGATCAGATCCTGCTGGCATTCGCGGTAGCTCTCGCTCTGCCAGGGTTTGACCGCCCCGTCAAACAACGACCTGTTTTCGTCCGGAATGACCAGGTCGGGATCGATCCCCATGGTGCGTCCGAAACCGCGGCAGGTGTCGCAGGCGCCAATGGGGGAGTTGAAGCTGAACAGGTTGGACTGCGGTTCTGAAAAGGAAATATCGCAGTGGGCGCAGTGTCTCTCTGCGGAAAAGCGCAGGGGGGGCTGAGGCATCTTGTCGTCATCAAGGGGAATGACGCTCAGGCGCCCGTGCCCGACCCGCAGGGCGGCTTCAAGGCTTTCCACCAGGCGGTCGCGACGCGGGTCGGACAGGACGACCCGATCCTGAATCACCTCCAGGGTATCGCCGCTTTCGCGGTGGATGCGGGTGTAGCCCTGCGCGGCGAGATGTTCTTTGATCTCCTCCGGGCCGAATTTCTCCGGAATCCTGACTTCGAAGGTGATCAGGGCGCGGCGCCCCGCCAGTTGATCGAGGAGCCGGGTGGCGATGGTTTCCGGGGTGTCCTGTTGCACTTCGTCGCCGCAGCGGCGGCAATAAAGTCGGGCGCCCCGTGCGAAGAGCAGCTTGAGGTGGTCGTTCAACTCCGTCATGGTCCCCACGGTGGAGCGCGAAGTTCGCACCGGGTTGGTCTGATCGATGGCAATCGCCGGCGGAATGCCGTCGATGCGGTCGACCTGGGGCTTGTCCATTCGGTCGAGGAACTGTCGTGCGTAAGGGGAAAAGGTCTCCACGTAACGGCGCTGCCCTTCGGCGTAGATGGTGTCGAAGGCCAGCGACGATTTGCCGGAACCGGAAACGCCGGTGACTACAACCAGTTCGCCGAGGGGCAGTTCCAGATCGAGATTCTTGAGATTGTTCTGGCGCGCGCCATGAACGAAAATGCAGTCAGAGTGCATGAATAAGTTCCTGCCGTATGAAAAAAACAATAGGGGGTATCCGCACCTGAAATA
>JAXHUR010000092.1:7441-9502 GCA_034189505.1 Thermodesulfobacteriota bacterium
GATTAAATCACGATGGACATGAACCGCGGTCTGAGGTTATACGGCAATCTTTTGCAGGGAATATTCGGGATCTGTTGAGGTGATAAACATTTCAGTTTCTGAAGTATGCTCGTTTTCGATGCCGTGAAGAAAACAACCGGCCACGAAACGGCGCAGGGCATGTGCAGTTTCATCAACCAGTCCTCCGAATTGGATACCGTAGCCCTGGAGGTAGTTATTTTCCTGGCAGGGTTCAACGGCATAAAGGACACGTCCGCTTATTTCGATCTCCTGTTTCATCCCCAGAAGGGGGATGCAGAGGTTCAGCGGTTCATCGCGTTGAAGGTAAAAGCCTGACTGGATAAACATTCCCCCGGTTCCCAGGGTCATGATCTGCCCCATATTCCAGCACCGCCCCTGGCGCCGAAACATGCCCGGCAGATGCACCCCGGTTCTGAGACGTTTGCGCGGATGGTTCTGGAGCAGGGACTGGGTCAGGCTGTAGAGAGCAAAAATGTCCGCCGAGACCCGCTTTTGCTGGAGTCGCGGTGAAAGTTCAGGTGAGGGGGTGTCTTCATCTTGCATGATTGCGTAATGAGTTTTATTGCGGCGTTCAAGCAAGGGAAGCAAAGGGGAAAGATGGGACCGATTCTCCCTTAACCATGGAGCATCGAATATCACCAGGTCGGGTTCCGTAGTTTCAAGGAGTTGCAGTATGTCGTCGTGATGATGTGAAGTCAGAGAGCGATACCCCCAGTGTTTAAGGACCATATCGAGGTTGGACAAAAGATGTTGATGCTTCGAAGCGACCAGAACCCGTTTCATCAATCCGCCTTTTGATGTAAAGAACAGTGAATTTCTTAACTTTGAAAGTAGATTTATTAAAGTCTAATCATTTTTTCTCTGCAGGTCAAGCGCAATACGTGATTTAATGATTTTCCGCTAAATAGCTGTCCAAAAAGTGAAAAATTTATGCTATAAGAGGAGGCAACTTTCCGATCGTCAAATGCAGCAAGGAGAAAATCACATGTCGATTCGAAACAGGGCAGTCTTTCTGATTCTGTGGTCAATGTTCTTTTTTGTGGCGGGAACCAACGCCTGGGCTCTGGAAGTCAGCGAGGCCGTGATTACAACTGATATCATCGACCGATCGCCGGTGGATGCCATCGAAAGTTACTCCGCGGACGTGGGGAAAATCTACTGTTTTACGCGGATTGAGGGCGCGCTCGAAGAAGAAACTTCGGTGAGCCATGTCTGGTATTATGAAGATAAGGAGATGGCACGCATCACGTTGCCGGTACGCTCTGCCTACTGGCGCACCTGGTCTTCCAAGAATATCCTGCCGGCATGGACCGGGGACTGGAGAGTGGAGATCCTGAATGAGGATGGAGACCTAATCAAGTCAATCTCCTTCAACCTGTTTTGATCAAATTGTTTTCACGTGCAGTCCTGCGTGGTGTTCGACGCCAGCATGTAAAAAACCCGGGCGGTGATCAGTCCTGATCACCGCCCGGGGAGGAATTTTGAATACGTTGCTGATAAATTCTATGGGTAGAACTGCTTCAGCAGGGTACCGGATAGTTATTTGTTTTTCTTGGCGCGTGCTGCTCGGGCCTTGGCCAGGTTCTCTCCGAGTCCGCGCTCCTTTGCCATTATCCGCCGACTTTCAGAATAGCTGCGGGCGGCCAGCGGCTGAGTGCGGGGAATGTCGAAGCGTTTGCGATATTCGGTCGGTTTCATGTCATGAGCGGTTTTGAGGTGACGGGAGAGGGTTTTCATCTCTTTGCCGCACAACATGCAGGTGATCTTATCTTTCCCGAACGCTTTTTTCCGTGAAATGACCGGTGCATCACTCTGCGTCTGATCGGATTCTTCGACCGAAACGGATTCGCCTTTTTCAATGGCCTGCAAAGCGTTGTGAATTTCAGCAAGTTCAGCGACCAGGTCCTCTTTTGTCATTTGTGTGGTAGATGCATGCGCAGCTACGATTTCAGCAGCCATTTCGAGAAGTGTAGGCATTGTGTTCCATCCTCCAGTGTTGTCGTTTTTACGGAAGTCTGATTATTTTATTCATCTTTATTG
>JAXHUR010000093.1:0-9299 GCA_034189505.1 Thermodesulfobacteriota bacterium
GTTCAACAAGAGATGAGCACTTCTCAAGCGTGCGATTCCAGACCGTAACTTCGAATCCAGCCTGTAGCAGATTCGACGCCATTGCATGCCCCATGATACCAAGACCTAGAAAACCATATTTTTTCATCGAACCTCCTTTTCTTCTTTCCATCAATTAAAATCTCTATTCGGAAATCTTAGCAAAAATAGTGAAGTTTAGGAGAACAAAAAGGGGACAGGCTACTTTTCAGGAGGAAAAAGTAGCCTGTCCCCTTTTCAAGACAATGTTTTTCGTTCAGGAAAATTCAGTGGCCGCAAACGGTCAGATTCCAGGCTTTCTGAAGCGTCGCGAGGGTCCGGCTCTGCATGCCGATGGCCCTTTCTTTCTTTTTTTCCCATTGAGAAATTCTGCTGGCACTTATTTTCAGTCGTAACGCAAACTGGGCCTGAGTCTCGCCGAGGGACGATCTCCAGGCGAAGATGGCATTGCCGGTGAGTGGATCGGGGAAGGGAACCTTCGGTAACGGTTCTCTATCCATTCCCTTTTGAATTGTCTTTTTTACTGGATTTTTTGTCGGGCAAACCGATGGGTCTGATCGGCCGGCAGTTGATCTGGACGTTTTACCCGGTCGTGATTTCCTGGACGGAGTGGGCGGACATTCGACATCCAGGTTATCGGCTCCGGCCAGGTCGATGTCGAAAACATCGGCAATGCCAGATACCGCAATACGCCGTCGCGAGCTGCCTTTTCGGGTCGTATCGGCCAAGGCGGCGGAGACATCGACCAACTCTTCATGGTTGACCCCGCGGAGCACAAATAGCATTTCAGGGGCCTGGTCCAGTCTGGCTCCCACACCGTAAAGTACCGCCGCAACATGCTTGCACATGCCGGCCCAGTCCAGGCAATCACAGTTGAATTTCATCTCGCCGGGCAAGGGGAAAAGACCCTCCTTTCGGTCCGACAGACAATAAAAAGGGGACAGGCTACTTTTCCTGATGAAAAAGTAGCCTGTCCCCTTTTTTTCGCAACAGATGTCAACGTCAGCGCTTGGCGATAATCCAAACGGCATGTACGATGCCGGGGATATAACCCAGCAGCGTCAGAAGGATGTTCAACCAGAACGCCCCCCCAGGCCCACCTGCAGAAAAACACCCAGCGGCGGCAGAAGAATCGCGATCAGAATCCGAACCAGATCCATAACTTTTCCTCCTTATTTCGTGTTTCTCCGCAGATTCTCGGAAAAACACCATAAAGATCAGACTCCACCGGCCGCATTCAACAGCGCCCGTACCAGAACAAACCCAAGCATACCGACCAGCATCACAAATACAACCAGCGCCGCCCCAAGCCCCCAGACAAACAGGCGGCTGGCGACCACAGTTTTACGCGGGTTGTCAAGATAGTCATTGAGCAGTTGAACATTGCGCTGGTTGGCTTTCCAGACGAAATCGAAAAGGTCTCCAAGCACAGGCACGGCGCCCACGACTGCATCAAGAGCAATATTAAAGGCCATCTTCAACAAGACCGTTTTCGGTGCTCCCAGACGGGCCGCCTCCGAAAGGACCACACTGGAGATAAGTGCCCCAATCGTATCGCCGGCACCCGGAATGAGGCCGATCAACCCGTCAAGACCGATACGTGCATCTAAGCCTGGAATCTTGATCGCGCTATCCAGATACCAGGCCAACCGTCCCAGTCTCTTTCTGGACTTTTCCTGCTCGTTTTTTTTCATTCGGAATTCCCTGCCGACAATTGAAATCGCAAGGTTCTTCTACCAGCGGGCGCACATCAATATCGAATGAAGCACCCATTCATCGACCAACGGTTTGTAGAGGTTTTCAAAATTGCGCAGCCGGAGGCGAAACGCCGTATAATCACCGGTTCAGGGATGTTGTGACCACCCTCGCGCACTCTTTGCCGCATTCGGGCAATGGCGAGTTCCGGCGAAGCCAGACGAAGGTTGAACAACCGGCCTCCTTCGGAAGAAACTCTTCGGCGAAAGTGGTTTTCCCCGCACAATTTAGCATTTCCCATAATTTCAGTAACCAAAAAACCCTTAAAGCCGGCACAAGAGGAAGAATGAACAATAACCCCATACCATAGAGATAGAGGATAGACCCTCACAAAAGACGCTCCCTGTCACGTTTACGGCTGATCGTCTTTTCTTATCGTTCTCCTACCTCATATGCCTTTCCTTATCGTTTTTTTATTATCCCCTAACGGAACTTTTACACGGCGAAGTAAAAGTATACGGGCTGCCGGATCGGGCCTTTGCGACAATCAATTCATCAAGGGAGACGAAAATGATTCAACTTGAGCAGGTGAGCGTTACCTATCCCGGCGGTTTAACCGCCCTGCACCTCACCAGCATCGAATTCCGACGGGGCGAATTCACCGTTCTGCTCGGCGCCTCGGGAGCTGGCAAATCGACTTTGCTGCGCTGCCTCAATCACCTCACCCTCCCGAGTACGGGGGGGATAACTGTCGACGGCTTGGGCAGCCTGGATCGGCGCGCGGTGCTGTTGACTCACCGCCGCCGCACCGGCATGGTCTTCCAGCAGCACCAGCTAATCGGCCGGCGAAGCGTGCTGCAGAATGTGCTTATCGGCCGGCTCGGCTATCACTCTACCCTGCGCAGCCTGCTGCCGTTGCCCAAGGAAGACCATTTCGTAGCGCTGGAGGCCCTGGAACGGGTCGGGGTTTTGCACAAGGCTCTGGAGCGGGTGGACAGCCTCTCCGGCGGCGAACAGCAGCGGGTGGGCATTGCCAGAGCCATCGCCCAACGGCCGCAGATGGTACTAGCCGATGAACCGGTGGCCAGTCTCGACCCGAGCACCTCGGAGCGGGTGCTGGGCCTCATCAAGAAAATATGCGCCGAGGATCACATCCCGGCGGTGGTCAGCCTGCACCAGGTGAATCTGGCCCGGCAGTTCGCCGACCGCATCGTCGGCATCGCCGCCGGCCAAGTGGTCTACGACGGAGCCCCCGAAGGGCTCAAAGACGATTTCCTGCATGCCATCTACAACCAGTCCTCGGCACAAGCCCGGACGAGAACGAAGATCGGACACCTGCAGCCTTCCTTTAACCTGACACCCTGGAACGCGGATGAAAAAAGGGCGTAGTAATACGCTGTGGCCCGTCCTTAACACAAAAATTCACGATGAAGAAGGGAGAACTACCATGAAAACGCTTTTCACAAGCCTCATCCTGCTGACGGGACTGTTCTGCACCGCGGCCGGCGCCGCACCGCAGGCCGACCCGGACACCCTGAAGGTGGCATTGCTTCCGGACGAAAACGCCGCCACGGTGATCAAGAACAACAAACCGCTGCAGGCTTACCTGGAACAGAAGCTGGGCAAAAAGATCGAGCTGGTGGTGACCACCGACTACTCCTCCATGATCGAAGCGATGCGCCACGGTCGCATCGACTTGGGTTATTTCGGTCCCCTGTCGTACGTGCTCGCCAAGTCGAAGAGCGACATCGAGGCCTTCGCCGCACTGAAAAAGAATGGCGCCACGACCTACCACGCTGTGTTGATCGGCAACGTCGAGGCCGGGGTCTTCGGCTATGAAGATATCAAGGGCAAGGACGTGGTGTTCGGCGACATCGCCTCCACCTCCAGCCACCTGATCCCCAAGGCAATGATGGCTGGGCACCAATTGAGTCATGAAAGAGACTACCGTGAGCACTTCGTCGGCTCCCACGATGCCGTGGCCATGGCGGTGATGAACGGGCGGGCCCAGGTCGGCGGCCTGAGCCAACCGATCTTCAAGTCCCTGGTCGAACGGGGGGTAGTGGATGCCAGCAAGGTCAAGGTAATTGAGGTGTCCAAGCCCTTTCCCCAGTATCCTTGGACCATGCGCTCGAACTTGGCACCGGAACTGAAGGAGCGTATCCGTAAGGCTTTCTTCGAATTGGACGACCCGGTGGTTCTAAAATCTTTCAAGGCCGATGGTTTCGCTCCCATCGCCGACAGCGATTACGACGCCGTGCGTGAATTAGGTAAATTGTTGAATCTGGACTTCGCCAAGATGTAACCTGGCGCCGGCGCGTACCGGCCCACCGCCTTGCGCGCCGGCCCGAATTTGGAACTGGAATCCATATCATGCCAAATACCTATAATGAACTGTTTAGTCGCCGACAGCGCGAATTCCTCCGCACCTTTATACAACTTACAGTCGCACTGATTGTGGTCGCCGCCTGTTTCTTCTACGTCGGACTGTTCGATCTCCAACGCCTCGCGGAGGGCGTTCCGAGCATTTTCGGCCTGCTGGGCGAAATGTTCCCACCCGACTTCAGCAACTTCTCCGACTGGCTTGCACCCCTTTGGGACACTCTGGCCATGAGCGTGGCAGGGACTGCGCTGGCGGTGATTTTTTCCGTCCTGTTAGCCCTGCTGGCGGCGCGCAATACCGCCCCACACCCATTGGTCTACCAAGCCGCCCGCAGCCTCCTCAACGGCCTGCGTTCCATCCCCGAACTGATCATGGGCATCATCTTCGTGGCCGCGGTCGGCTTCGGCGCCCTGCCAGGGGTCCTGGCCCTGGGGCTGCACTCGGTGGGGATGGTCGGCAAGTTCTTCGCCGAATCCATCGAACACGTGGACACGGCTCCCGTGGAGGCGACCCGCGCCGCCGGCGCCAACAGCCTGCAGGTTATCTTCCACGGCATCCTGCCTCAGGTGCTGCCGCAGATGGCGGATGTCTGCATCTACCGCTGGGAGTACAATTTCCGTGCCTCCACGGTCATGGGCATGGTCGGCGCCGGCGGCATCGGCTTTGAGCTGATGGGCTCGCTGCGCATCATGCAGTACAGGGAAGTCTCGGCCATCCTGCTGGTGATCCTGGTCATGGTGACGCTGGTCGACGGCCTCAGCGCGGTGCTTCGCAAGAAATTCAAATAATCGGGAGGAAACATGTCCAAACCCCGCGTCGTGATCACCCACTGGGTGCATCCCGAAGTCATCGACCTGCTGCAATCCCGCTGCGAGGTCGTCGCCAACCCCGGTCGCGAGACCCTGCCGGAGGAGAATCTCCGCCGGCAGGTCGCGGATGCCGAGGCCCTCATGGTGTTCATGCCCGATTCGGTGGACAGCGCCTTTCTCGACGCCTGCCCGCGTCTCAAGGTGATTAGCGCCGCCCTCAAGGGATACGACAACTTCGACGTCGATGCCTGTACCGAACGCGGCATCTGGTTCACCATCGTACCGGACCTGCTCACCGCGCCTAATGCCGAGCTGACCATCGCCTTGTTGCTCGCTGCGGGCCGCCGCATGCTCGAAGGGGACCGCTTCATCCGCACCGGTAAGTTCAACGGCTGGCGCCCGGAACTATACGGAACAGGCCTGGCCGGGACGACCGTCGGCATTATCGGCATGGGTGCGGTCGGCCGCGCAATCGCCCTGCGTCTTGCCGGTTTCGAAACCCGCATCCAGTACGTGGACCCAGTGCCGCTGCCCCACGATCTGGAAGTGCAATGGAACGCCAAAGCTGTGCCCCTTGACGAACTATTGTCCCGCAGCGATTATGTACTGCCGATGGTACCGCTAAAGCCGGACACCTTGCATCTGATCGACAGGGACAAGCTCTCCCGGATGAAGGACGGCGCCATCCTGGTCAACGCCTGTCGCGGCTCGGTTGTCGACGAGATCGCCGTGGCCGAAGCGCTGGCCTCTGGCAAGCTCGCCGCCTATGCGGCAGACGTGTTCGAACTGGAGGAATGGACTCGTGACAACCGCCCCCGGGCGATTCCCTCGGCCCTGCTCGAACACCCCCGCACCGTTTTCACTCCCCACCTTGGTTCGGCAGTGGATACAGTAAGACGGGAGATCGCACTGGAGGCGGCTCGCAGCATCCTCCAGGCCCTCGCCGGCGAACGACCGCAAGGCGCCCTCAACGATTTGCAAAGATGGAAGCAGCTATGAAATGAACCTTAAATACCTTGAGAGCTTTCTGGCCGTGGTGCAATTCGGCGGGTTTCGTGAGGCCGCGAAACGAACCGGCAAGTCCCAACCGGCCCTTTCGCAAAATATCGGCAAGCTGGAAAACGAACTGGGCGTCAGTCTGATTCAGCGACAGCATAAGGGGTGTTCCCCCACCGACCGCGGACGGGCCCTCGTCCCCTACGCCGAGAGCCTGTTGCGGACCGCCAAGCGAGCCCTTGCGCTGTTCGAGGGCAATTCTCTGGCCATTGCGGCGGGGTCCAATATCGGCATCTACCTGCTGCCGCCCTACCTGCGCAGCTATCGCGACGCCCACCCGCAGGAGCAGGTCGAACTCTCGGTCCACAGCAATCCCGAGGTGGCGCGGCGGCTTTGTGACCGGGAAGTGGAGGTGGCGGTGATGGAATGGTGGGACGGCCGTCCCGGTTTCATAGCCGAGCCCTGGCGCCGCGAGGAAATGGTGCTGATCGTTCCGCCGGACCACCGCTGGGCAAAAAAGAGGGTAATCGCGCCCGAACAACTGCGCGGAAGCTCACTGCTCGGGGGAGAATCCGGCAGCGGCACCGGCCGTATTTTGCAGGAACACTTGGCGGGCATCCATCCGAGCCTGCGGGTCAGCGCGCATTTGGGCAGCACTGAGGCGGTCAAACGCGCGGTCCAAGCCGGCCTCGGAATCTCCCTCGTTCTCGCCTCCAGCGTCAAGCAGGAGGTCGCGGCCGGGAACCTCACTGCCATTCGCATCGCCGATATTAATCTGGAAAAACAGTTGTACGTGGTACGCGACAAGGACACACCGGAAAGCAGTCCCGCCCGGCGTTTTGCCGAGCATCTGTTCGGGTGAAACGACCTGCCGCAGTTTCTCGGGATTTCATCCCCCGGCCCGCTTAACCCGGGTTATTCATGAAGCTTTGTCGCAAAACCGGCAAGTGCCCGTCAGATCAAGCCTGGCACAGGGAAGTTGCCCTGCAGACGTACTCGAAGTACGTCGAAGCAGCGAGAGCAAGCGCAGCAACGCAGCAGTTGGCGAGTTTTTGCGACGCTATCAATGTTCACCAGATCTTAAACTGTGGGGATGTCATCTTCGGTTTCTATCAGAGAACAAAAAGGGGACAGGCTACTTTTCACGATGAAAAAGCAGCCTGTCCCCTTTTCAAGGACCAGGCGAACAAAAGTCTGGCGAACACGAGGTTCGCCCCTACAGGGAATTGGCGACTTTTCCGGCCAGCTCCATCATCCGGTGCACGTAGCCCATCTCGTTGTCATACCAGGCATAGATCTTGAGTTGGGTGCCGTCGACCACCATGGTCGAGGGCGCATCGATGATGGCCGAGCGCGGATCGCTCTTGAAGTCGATCGAGACCAGAGGGCGGTATTCGATGCCGAGGATTCCTTTAAGGTGGTTTTCGGCCGCCTCCCGGAACAGTTCGTTGACCTGCTCGACCGTGACCTCGCGCTTCATCTCGAAGACCGCATCGGTAAGCGATCCGGTGAGCAGCGGCAACCGCACCGCATGGCCGTTGAGTTTGCCCTTAAGTTCAGGATAGATCAGCGTGATGGCGGTCGCCGAGCCGGTGGTGGTGGGGATCAGCGACATGCTCCCCGCCCGCGCCCGGCTTGACCGGGGCGGCGACGATCACCTTCTTCACGCCACGCTCGAAGTAAGGCTGCAGCAGCTCGGGAGTGCGGAATCTGCCAGACGCCTCGATGACGATATCGACGCCGTGCGCATCCCAGGGAACCTCTCCCGGTGTTCCGAACGCGCTGAAGCTGATCGCTCGGTCACCGACTCTGACGGTATCCTCCCCGAACCCGACCTCCCGGTTCCAGCGCCCGTGCACAGAGTCGAACTCGAGCAGGTGGGCCGCGGTTTCCGCGCCTCCCTTGATCTCGTTGATGTGGACAATCTCGAATTTCGGCCAGTTCCAGGCTGCGCGCCGGGCCAGGCGCCCCATGCGGCCGAAGCCGTTGATGCCGATGCGGATGCTCATCTCTTCCTTCTCCTTTGGGCGCGCGATGGCGTCTTCTCAGCAGACCTGCCGTTCCTTGCTCTCGAGAAGCTGCTTGAGTCGTCTGCGATCGGCCTGCGCTTGCGCAGATTCGGGCAGCCGTCTGGCCAGCAGATCGGCCAAATCCTGATGCAGGCCGGAAGGCGGCGGCGCCAAGCTGTAGAACATCCACACCCCCCGACGGCGGTCATCCACCAGAGCGGCGTGCCGGAGGTTGGCCAGATGACGCGAGACGGTCGATTGAGGAAGTTCGAGAACCGCCATCAGGTCGCAGACGCAGAGTTCACCCTGCTGCAGCAGCGCCAGGATGCGCAGGCGCGTCTCGTCGGATAGGGCCTTGAAAATTTTCGCTGTGAGTTTCATAATAAAAAAATTATCCGGATAAACGGATTTATTCAAGAGAAATTTTCAAGGCCGTGCATGCGCCCTTCTCTGCCGTGCGTGGAGCACCGGAGAAGCGTTCTTGTCCGCAACCGAATCCGGTGCCCCATCGGCCAGGGGCGAAAACCCATTACAGCTCAGGATTGTTAGGAATAATGAATAAGCTCCCGCACCTGATTCTTCTTTTTGCGCAGCAATTCCCGGCCACCCAGCAAACCCGCTTAAATAGGGGGGTTGAGATTTTGGTCTTCGTAAACATTGAACAGGTCTGACTCTGGTTCTCTCTTGCCGAACGCTTTTGGCGACGGGTCGTAGGAAGGCACCAGAGTTAGCAAACTTAACCGGGAGGCTGAACCTAACCCATTGTTTTTAATGTAAAATAATCACATACACAGCGTTTTTGCTTGACAGGCGGCCTCTAGTGCGGGCGCGCATTTTTTCATTAGCCAACCCTTATTTCTAGGAGCTGTGAAAATGCCGCCTGCCAAATAACTGAAATCCAAGTTCAAGCGTCCCTCAAAACTCAAAGTCCGGAAACATTTGCACAGGATGCCATGCTATCAGCCCTTTACCAAGGATTCTGCGCTTTGCCCGACCATCGGCGGGGCAAACTCGAGATCCCTTTGCCCGATGCCCTGATGTCCGGGTTTGCCCTGTTCTCACTGAAAGATCTCTCCTTGCTGGCCTTTGATGAGCGCCGTCGCAATGACGGCAACCTGGGGCGGATTTTCGGCATCGGCAAGGTCCCCAGCGACACCCAGATACGCGAGATTCTTGATCCGGTCGATTCTCAGCGACTGCGCCCGTTGTTTCGGGACATCTTTCGCCAATTGCAACGAGGCAAGGCCCTGGAGCCCATGGCCTATTTTGAGGGCTGCTACCTGCTGAGCCTCGATGGCACCGGTTCTTTCTCTTCGGAGAAACTCAGCAGCGCCTCCTGTCTGGTCAAGAAGAGCCGCTCGGGCAAAGAGACCTATTATCAGCAGGTGC
>JAXHUR010000094.1:0-9152 GCA_034189505.1 Thermodesulfobacteriota bacterium
CAGGCCCGATCTTGGCCGCTCACCCGGAGGTGCGCGACAGACTCGTCAGGCGGATCTTTTCGGTCATTGCTTATCCTTTTAAAAGTTATCAAAACTCCTCCCCCCAGCGGGGGGAGGTCGGGAGGGGGGGAGTTGGAGACGCAGCTCAAAACCTGCCCCCACCCTAACCCTCCCCCGCTGGGGGAGGGGACATATATGGTGCTTTCTTCGCGTTCTTAGAGTCTTAGTGGCAAATATCTAGTTCTCCGGCAGTTTCCACGCGACCCGCTCATCTCCGACGCGGCGGGTGTATTTGAGGCTGTCGAAATGTTCCAGCAGAGCCTGCACCTGCTTGCGGGCGCTGCCGAACAGGTCACGGAACTGGGCCAGGGTCAGGGTCTCGTTCCGGGCAAAGTGATCCCTGAGAAGCTGCACCGCTTGTTGATAGATCTCGGCGTGCAGATAGGTCTCTTCCGTGAGCTTGATCAGGCGCCCCTCGGCGAACAGGAAGGTGAAGTAAGTGTCGGCCTGCTCCGGAGTCAGGTTGAGTCGCTCGATCATCTCGTTGCGGTTTTTAGCCAGCGCTCCTTCGCGACGGTAGGCCGCTTCGATCTTTTCAAGATCCGCTTTCTGCTCCGGGTCCGGCTGTGGACTCCAGCTGGGCAGGGCGATCCACTCGCCTTTTCGCACCAGTTGGCCGTCGTCGACGATCATCGACAGCAGCTTCTGAAAGGCCTTCGGCGAAACCTTGTCCGGCAGCACTCCTTTCAGGGTCGCGTGGGGAATTCCCGGCTGCAGCGGGTTGCCGTCGTGAAAGCGGGTCGTGGCGTCGCGCAGACGGTGGCGCCAGGAGGCCAGTGCTTCGCTGGCGGCCCACTGGTCGACCAACTGCCAGGCGAGGCCCTCCTCTTCGAGTTGTCGCAGGTTTTTCTCAACCCGCTCGCGGCCGAGTCCGGAGAGCAGTTCGAGATTTTTCACCGTGGTGGCCTGCTGATCGCTGAGCTTCTGCAGCAGGAAGGATTTCTCGCCGCTTTCCAGATCCTTGAGCGCCTCCATGATTTCCTTGCGAAAACGACGGTGTTTGACCGGACGCGGATCGAGCACCCGCCCACCGCCGATGGTGGTCATGGGGCTGTAGGAGCGTACGATGAAGCGATCCTCGCGATGGGCGACCAGCGGCCGATCCAGATGGATCTGGACGATGGCGCTTTCACCCGGCTCCATCAGGTCGCGATCGAGCAGCGCCACCAATCCTACCACCCGCGCAGTGCCGAGGTAGAGATGAACCGGGTCGCGGAATTTAAGGGGGCGTGGCGCCTCGGCCAGCAGGGTCAGGCGGGCGTCGATGCAGGTGGTCTGCTCAAACACTTTCGGCGTGCCGACCACCGCCCCGCGGCGGATGCGTTCGCGGTCGAGACCGGCGAGGTTGAGGGCGACGCGCTGCCCGGCGCTGGCTTCTTCCACCTGCTTGCCGTGCACCTGCACTTCGCGCACACGGACCGTGTCGCCGGGAGGCAGCACTTCCACCATGTCCCCGGCGCGGACCCGCCCCGACAGGAGGGTGCCGGTAATGACGGTGCCGAATCCGGAAAGGGTAAAGTGGCGGTCGATCGGCAGGCGCATGGGGCCGTCGGCGTCCTTGACCGGCAGGGTGCGTGCCCTGGTCTCGATCAGTGATGCAAGATCATCGAGCCCGTCGCCGGTGATGGCGGAAACGCGCGCCACCGGGGCTTTTTCCAGGAAGGTGCCGGCCACTTCTTCGCGGACCTCTTCCTCCACGATGTCGATCCAGTCCTCTTCCGCCAGATCGCACTTGGTCAGCACGATGATCCCCTGGGGGATCTGCAGCAGGTCGAGAATCTGCAGATGCTCGCGGGTCTGCGGCATGACCCCTTCGTTGACGTCGACGACCAGCAGCACCAGGTCGATGCCGCCGATGCCGGTCAGCATATTGCTGATGAATTTCTCGTGGCCCGGTACGTCGACCACGCCGGCGATCATGCCGCCGGGCAGGCGAAAGGGCGCGAATCCCAGGTCGATGGAGATGCCGCGTTTCTTCTCTTCCGCCAAGCGGTCCGTTTCGATGCCGGTCAGTGCGCCGATCAGGGCGGTCTTGCCGTGGTCGACGTGGCCGGCGGTGCCGATGATGACGTGGTGTTCAGTCTGACTCATGGGTTCTATCCAAAGCGGCAATCAATGCGGTGACAAGATCGTTTTCCTGGTCGGTCGCCAGGGTGCGCACATTGAACAGCAGGCGATCATCCTGCACGCGGGCGACAACGGCAGGCTGCCCATGGCGCAGGCGGCGCGCGAGCGCGTCGACGGACTGCTCTCTGGGCGTGACGGCCATGGCGAAGCCGGGCAGTTCCGTGGTGGGCAGCGCTCCGCCGCCCACGGTGGACGGTGCGGCGACCACCTCGATATGGGCGCCTCCCCCGATTTCGTCTCTTGCCCGGCGCGCCAGCCTGATGCAGCGCTGTTCCAGTTCTTCAGCAGGCGTGGCCAGCATGCGCAGCACCGGAACTTCGCGCAGGGCGCGTTCACGGTCGAGGTAGAGGCGCAGGGTGGCTTCCAGCGAGGCCAGGGTCAGTTTGTCCATGCGCAGGGCGCGGGCCATGGGGTGGGCGCGGATTTTTTCGATCAGCTCCCGTCGTCCGACGATGATGCCCGCCTGGGGTCCGCCGAACAGCTTGTCGCCGCTGAAGGTAACGACATCGATCCCTGCCGCCACCGCCTCGGCCACGGTCGGCTCGCGGGGCAGGCCATATGCGCTGAGATCGAACAGCATGCCGCTGCCCAGATCCTCCATCACGGCGATGCCGTGCGGCCTGGCAATCTCCACCAGTTCGGCGCCGCTGACCTGCGCGGTAAACCCGACGACACGGAAATTGCTGGTGTGGACCTTGAGAAACAGCCCCGTTTCCTCGCTGATGGCGTTGAGGTAGTCGCGGGGATGGGTTTTGTTGGTGGTGCCGACTTCCACCAGCCGAACGCCGCTTGCGGCCATGACATCGGGGATGCGGAAGGCGCCGCCGATCTCCACCAGCTCGCCGCGCGAGACGACCCCTTCTCTGCCCTGAGCCAGTGCGGTCAGTGCCAGATAGACGGCGCCGGCATTGTTGTTGACCGCCATCGCCGCCTCGGCACCGGTCAGCTGGCACAGCAGGTCGGCGACCAGGTCATGGCGCAGCCCGCGCTTGCCGCTTTTCAGGTCGAGTTCGAGATTCGAGTACATGCGCGCCGTTTCGTTAATGGCCTGCAGGGCTGTTTCCGCAAGGGGGGCGCGCCCCAGGTTGGTGTGCAGCAGGGTGCCGGTGGCGTTGATCACCGGGCGCAGGTTCGGTCTCATGAGATTTTGAGCGCATTTCGCCGCTTCAGCAGCCAATTGTCCCAGGTCCAGTCGGCTCGCGTCAACATCCTCTGCCGATTCCAGGATCTGGGCACGCAGGCGCTCCACCGTTTCGCGCGCGGCTTTAGTCAGCACATCATGCGGGAAGCTCTCGCCGAGTTCGGTCAGCGCATGGCAGCCCAGCAGCTTGTCTATGCCCGGCAGTTTCCGCAAAAGCCGTTGTGTTGGATTCATGGGGTGATGCCTTTGACTTGGTGTCGATCGGGATAAGGACGCAAACTACCACAGAAACGATTGCCCGAACAAGATGCACTGCCAAGGGGAATGAGTGCTGAAGCGGGAGAACAGCTTATCCCTGGCGGATACGGTCGCCGAGAATTTTTTCGATCGTCTGCAGAAAGTCGCCGATTTTGATCGGCTTGGTGATGCGGCCGTCCATGCCGGCCCGCAAAAAACGGCGCCGGTCGTCTTCGCCGGCATGCGCAGTGAGGGCGATGACTGGCGTGCGCCGCCCGATCTCCGCTTCCCTCTGCCGCAGAATGCGGGTCACCTCGATCCCGTCAAGATGCGGCATCTGGATATCCATCAGCACGAGGTCGAAGAGTTCATTCTCCAGGTGACTTATCGCCTCCTTGCCGTCGCGGGCGCTGATGACAGTCCACCCTTTGCGTTTGAGCACGGTGCCGACCAGGTGGCGAATCATGGATTCATCTTCAGCGACCAGGATGCGGACCTCATCGTTGGCGGTTTCGGATGGTTCGTCGGTTGGTGCCGGTGACTGCTTTTCCGCATCGGCGGCGGGTGAAACAATTTCCGCCTCGAGCGCCGGAATGGTGAAGAAAAAGCGGCTTCCTTCGCCCTCGGTGCTCTCCACCCAGATTTCTCCTCCCATCAGTGTGATGATCCGCTGGGTGATTGCCAGTCCCAGGCCGGTGCCGCCGTAACGGCGCGTGGCCGAGGGATCGACCTGGCTGAAGCTCTTAAACAGAAGCGACAGCTTGTCGGATGGGATGCCGATGCCGGTATCCTCGATGGAGAAAAACAGCATGGCGGAATTCTTATCGATGCTCTCGTCGCGGCGCAGGCTGATGCGCAGGTCGATGCGCCCGCGGTTGGTAAATTTGACGGCGTTGGAGAGCAGGTTGGTCAGAACCTGGCGCAGGCGCAGAGAGTCGCCGATGATGTGCCGCGGCACGGATTCGTCGCAGTGGAAGTGAATGGGAAGTTTTTTCTTGGCGGACTCCATGGCAAAACCGGCCAGGGTGGTCTCAACCATGTCGATCAGGTCAAACGGGGTGTTTTCCAGCGTCAGGCGGCGCGCTTCGATGCGGCTGAAATCGAGCAGATCCTCGATCAGGCGCATCAGCGTGTCGGCCGAACTCTGCGCCATGTTCAGGAACTGATGCTGATAGGATGACAGGGGTGATTCGGACAGCAGCTCATGTGCACCCTTGATGATCGTGAGCGGCGTGCGGATCTCGTGGCTGACGTTGGCAAGAAAATCGCTTTTGGCGCGATTGGCGTTGTCGGAAGCCTCGCGCGCCTTCTGCAGGGCTTTTTCCGTCTCCTTGCGCTCGGTGATGTCGATGGCGGTGCCCCAGATGTCCCACCCGGGGATGGTGCAGTAGCAGGAGCCGTTGCCCCACAGGATGGTTTTGCGGCTGCCGTCGCGGCAGCGAATCTCCAGTTCCAGATCCTGATAGATGTCGGACGCGCCATGGCAGACTTCCATCCAGACTCTGCGCTGTTCCGCTTCGATGAACAGGCGGTCGACGATCAACGGATTGCCGACCACCTCTTCGGCCTGGTAGCCGGTGACCCGTTCGCATTCCTTGTTCCAGAACATCAGACGCCCTTCGGCATCGGCAGCGAACACCATGGCCGGCATGTTGGCGATGACCACTTTGAGGCGCTGCTCGCTCTGCTGCAGTTCGATCTTGCGGCGGCGCTCCGTGGTGACGTCGCTCCAGGCTACGACCGCACCGGTGATTTCTCCCTCCCGCGTTCGGATCGGCGCGGCATGGACGGACGCGACCGCCTTGCGTCCCTGGGAGCTGGCCAGCAGCCATTTTTCGCCGATGGTGATTTCGCCGTGCTGCAGGGCGCGAATCAGGGGAAGTTCCTGCATCTGCGGCGACTCGTTGTCATCCGGACGACGCATGTCCCAGAGTTTCGGGTAATCGTTGACGGCCGCCTGATGGACCTGCTCGGGGCGCAATCCGCCCAGCTCCAAGCCGTACCGGCTGATCATGAGCAGTTTGCCGTGCCGGTCCGCGACACCCAAACCGAGGGGAATATGGTCGGTGATGGCCTGCAGGATGCGGCGGGATTCCTCAGCCTCCAGAGCGCGGGTTTCAGCCCGTTCCCGCTGATATTCACGCTCGACCTCGGCTTCTTTGCGCGCCGTGATGTCGAAAAAAGAAATGACCACCCCCTCGATTACATCGGCGGGCGTACGGTAGGGGGAGATCTGCAGAATAAAGCAGCGCCCGTCATCGGCCGTCATCTCCTGTTCCTGCCCGTGCAGGTTTGTCAGCACCTGCCGAGCCGCATCAAGGATCGCATCTGTGGAAAAGAGGCCTGAGATATGATGGAAGGGGCGGCCAAGGTCGCTCTCAATGAGGTGGAACAGTTGCGTCACCGCCGGCGTAAAACGGCGCACTTTGAGATCCCGGTCGAGAAAGATTGTGGAAATGCCCGCACTTTTGATCAGGTTGGTCATGTCGCTGGTGGTGCGGGCCAGTTCATCATTCTTGCTCTGCAGTTCCGTATTGACCGTGACCAGTTCTTCATTGAGGGCCTGAAGCTCCTCCCGTGAAGTTTCCAGTTCTTCGTTGGCCGAGTGCATTTCCTCGTTGATGGACATGAGTTCCTCGTTGGAGGACTCGTATTCGCCCAGAACCTGCGCGAGCTGGTCGCTTTTCTCCCGCAATTCCTCTTCGAGGTAGCGGATCATGAGGTCCTTGTCGCCGCTTTCAATCGGCGTGCGGGGCTGCACAGACTCCAGTGCGCGGCTGGAGCAGGATGCAGACTCCTGGATGACGACCAACACCAGCAGATCCTGATCCGTGTTTGAGAAGGGATCCAGAAAAGGATCCGCTGTGATCTTCAGTGGTTGAGAGGGCTCGGTGTCGGAGAGAGGGATTTCTTCAAAGCAGATTCGTTTTTTCTGCTCAAAGGCCTGATGAATTGCTGAGCGCAATGCCGGGCGAAGTTCCTTGCGCGCCATCTTCAGAAGGTTGAGAGACGCCTCGCCTACGGGAGGCGTCAGGAAGTTGCCGGTGTGGCTGGGGAAATGCAGAACTTCGTATTCACGGTTGACAACGGCTGCGGCCGGAGCATGTTCTTTGAGCAGTTTCTTCTCGGCCAGCGTACCCAGGGAGAGGGCGCAGGCGGCAGAGCGGGGTGCGGCCGGGAGCGGGATTTCCGGTGAGCAGATCCGCCCGAGGTGGGAAAATCTCTGGGCCGCAGGGAGACTTGAATCGCCTCGTTGAAAGAGGCGCCATTTCTTGTCTACAGCATTGAAGTGCTCTGCCGCTTCCCCAAGGTGTTCAGACGCGCCGAGGAAGAGATATCCACCTGGAATCAGGGCCTGATGAAAGTAAAACAGCAATTTCTGCTGAGCCTGGGGTTGGAGATATATGAGCAGGTTGCGGCAGGAGACCAGGTTCAGGCGGGAAAAGGGAGGGTCTTTGAGCAGATTGTGCTGCGCAAACAGAATCTTTTCCCGCAGGGATTTGCAGACCTGGTAATGATGGTCTTTCTCGGTGAAAAAACGCTGCAGGCGCATGGGCGTCAGGTCGCGCGCAATACCGGCAGGATAGATGCCGCGGCGGGCAAAGGAGATGGCCTCTGCGTCCAGGTCGCTGGCGAATATCTGAAAGTCTACCATTCGCGGCTGTGATTCGAGGAATTCAGTCAGCAGGATGGCCAGGGTGTAGGCTTCCTCGCCGGTAGAGCAGCCGGCGACCCAGATGCGCAGAGGCTCGTCGGTCTGGGTCGGAAGCTGCGGCAGGACCTTGGAGACCAGTGCGTCGAGAGCCTCTTCGTCACGGAAAAAGCGGGTCACGCCAATGAGCAGATCCTGGGTGAGAGACTGAATCTCCCGCGGGTCCTCATGGACCAGTTGGAGATAATCCGTATAATGGTCCTGGCCGCGTATCATCATGCGGCGTTGGATCCGTCGGATCAGCGTGTTCGGTTTGTAGCAGAGAAAATCATGTCCGCTGTGACGGTTAATGATCTGCAGCAGTTCATCGTATCCTTTTTCATCCTGTGTTGGTTCCGCACAGCTCAGCGATTTTTTAAGCCGCTGCCCCAGGTCAGTCAAGCATTCGACGAGCTCCGATGTTGGCAGGCTCCAGTCTGCAAGACCGAGACTGCGCAAGGTGTCGATGACTTCCCCTGACGGATTACCTTCATCGCTTTTGACCAGAACCGTGCCTGCGGCGTTTTTGATGGCACGGGCGCCAAGAACTCCGTCGCGATCCATCTGTGGCAGAAGCACGGCGATGGCATTTTCGCCACACTGCTCAGCCACCGAGCGCAGAAAGACGTCGAGGGGAGCGCTGGGGCGTGCCGCATGCGAAGGTTCACACAGCCGGAGGATGTCCTTTTCCAGGCGCATTTCCCGGCCCGCCGGCGAGATGAAGATCCGGCCGGGAATCAGAGATGTGCCGTCCTGGGCCAGGTGAACCGGCATGGGAGTCATTTGTTCAAGCCTGGCCGCCAGCCTTCCGTTGTCATTTTCGTCCTGCTGCAGCAGCACGACGAAGGTCATCTCATTTTCCGGGGGCAGAGCGGTCAGGATCTGTTCCAGATCCCGAGTCCCTTCTTTGGAGGCGCCTATGGCGACAATGGGGCAGGGAGGTAGGGCTTTCGGCGGCGAGTTAGTGGATGACACCATCGTTTCTCATTTTAAACGGAGTCGCGATCAGCGAGCTCATGTGAATAGGCCTGCGAACTGAATTGCAAGGATTTCGTTCCTTTATAGCAATTCAGCGTGAATGGAGCAATGCTGTCGTACTGTTTTATTTAAGGGTCAAGTGCGCTCTCCAAGACGTCGCATTTCTTCGGCGATTTTTTCCGCGTCGCCGGTGTTGAGTTCCATCAGGCGCAGCAGGTGAGCGAAACTGTCGGGGTCGGCTTCAATGAACTTCAGCCTCAGGTGGTCGTCCGCGACGTGGACTGCTTCGCAACAGAAATTCAGGGTAATCTCCTCGTCCAGAGACAGAAGGAAGCGACACTGGGCTCCGAGTTGCAGAGACGCTGGAGGTTCAGTCTGGACCTTGGCTCCTTTGAGGGAAAGGTCGATCAGGCGGCCGACCAGACTTCCGTCTTCGGTCATCAACGTCACGGCATGGCCGAAGGGAATGCGGCCGAAACGCCTTTTTTCTTGCATAGCGCAATGCTCCTTTATGGGTTCGACGTCATATGGTGATGGGGACATCAGGGAGTGCGGATTCCGCCAGTCTTCGGCGGGGCCGCGGCGATAAATCTTTCAAATTCCGGCGAAAGTCCGTTCAGCAGATTTTTTATTTTTTGGCTCCTCTCTTTCCGCTACGGCCTGTTCAATTCGGTGGGGCGTGCGCCGGATGCGGCCGGCCTCCACATTGGCGGCCGATTTTAACCCGGATTATTTGCCATAGCGTCCTCCCTTGCTGTCAGCTGTCAATAGCATATGGCAATCTTTGTCAATTATCTACTCAACTTTCGCACCTGCCCATTCGGTGCAACATATTGAAATCACGTTGACCTTTTAAAATATACAGGCCGGAAGTAGCATCGGTCGTCGAAATATCGCTGGAATCTGGGCCATGAACTC
>JAXHUR010000095.1:0-9080 GCA_034189505.1 Thermodesulfobacteriota bacterium
CCGGAGCCCAAGCCGGAAGCCAGGCCGGGAGCCAGGCCGGAAGCCAGGCCGGAAGCCAGGCCGGAAGCCAGGCCGGAAGTCGCTCCAGGCTCCCATGGAGCCGAAACAGCTGACCGGCAGGCGACGTCGGAATCCACGCCGCGCATCTGGTTGACCAAGGCAGAAAAGCAAGAGTCGAAGCTTTCGCAGGAGTTGGTTCCTGAGATCCCCCCCCACCAGCTGGAAATGCCCCGGGAGCCTGCTCCTGAACCGTCTTCCACGTTGGGTCGTCAAACACGCCTCTCCTCCTCCGCCGATGACAATGAACGGGACAGTATTCCTCTCGGGCGCAAACTGATCGACGCTGTGATCGTGCTCTCTGCGCTGACTTTCACGTTGTTGTTTTTCCGCCGCCGCCGTGTCCGGCAGGCTTCCGAGCAAATAGGGCAGAAACCCTGCGATAATCGGGATCAAGAAGGTTATATTCATATCACCGCCGATGCCCCTGACGGCGAAGGGCTCCATGCCGAGGCTCGTGCACAGCGGATCAAGGCCCGATCGATGAAATCAGAATCTTTCGCGAAGCCAGCACCTGCTGTTTTCCCTGGCAAAAATTCGATTTCGACTGCGGAAAAATTCAATGATGGTTCTGATCCACACTCTGAACTGACGGGGACGCTCGACCTTTTTCATGTTTCATCTCTGCTGCGGATGATCGGGAGCTGCTCCAGGCCGGGAACCCTCATCGTGCGTGGCTCTCATGATGAGAAGCGTATTCATTTCCGGCTTGGAAAAATCACCGCCGCTTATTCGGTAAACCATGACAGCGGCGTGCGCAGCGGTTTCCTTATGAATAAGCTCGGCTATCTGCTGGTGCGCATGGGGTTGATCAGCGAGGAGCAGCGGGATCAGGCCCTGGAGTTGTGCGCCGCAAATCCTCAGCGCCGATTGGGGGAAACGCTGGTTGAGATGAACGCCCTTGCACCGGACGATCTCAAACAGGCGTTGCGCACGCAGGCTGAAGGGGTCGTTTTCTCGCTGTTTCTGTTTCCCCAGGGCCGGTTCAAAATGCTGGATGAAGATTCCGGTGTCGACCCGGTAGATGATTTGGAACTGCGGGTCAATGACCTGCTCGACGAGGCAGCACGGCATGAAGAGGAATGGGCCGGGTTGCGCAAAGCGATCCCTTCCCTCGAGACGGTTCTCGATTTCGACGAGCAGGGGCGACAGAAGCTTTCCGGCGCCCGCATGACTGAGCATCAACAGGCGGTGTTGGACCTGATCGACGGCCGTCGCGATCTCAAAAGCATTTGTCGGGAGGCCACCATGCTCGACTTCGAGGTCTACAAGTTTGTTTACCTGATGGTGCGAGCCCGCATTCTGAAGCCGGTTCGCATCGGATGACACGGGTCCCCGGACCCGTTTTCGAAAGGACAGTCTGCCGTAACTGATTCGGCGGGCATGGCCCTTGATGGACAGTTAAAGTCATTCTTTCCTGGAGATTTATGCGTTACTCTTTTCTCTCAGCAGTGGTGCTCTCGATTCTTGTGGCGTTTTGCGCGCCGGGAGTCGTATGGGCGAGCGATTTTACAGACTGGCTGCAGGATCTGCGCACCGAGGCCCGTGCTGCGGGGATCTCGGAAAAGACCCTTGATACGGCTTTTTCCGAAATAGAAGAACCCCTGCCGCGCGTCGTTGAACTTGACCGCGAGCAGCCTGAATTCACCCAAACGTTTAGTGAATATCTGGTCGCGCGGGTCAGTGAAGACCGTATCAAGCGAGGGCGCCTGATGCTGAGGCGTTATCCGACCTGGCTGGGGCGGGTGGAATCGCGCTTCGGCGTGCAGAGACGCTTTCTGGTGGCGCTGTGGGGGATTGAAACCCATTATGGCGCCTACACCGGGGGATTCAAGGTGATTCCTGCACTTGCGACTCTGGCTTATGACGACCGCCGCGCAGACTATTTCCGCCGCGAGCTGCTCGCCGCCTTGCAGATTGCCGACCAAGGGCATATCCGGCTTGAAAACATGACCGGCTCCTGGGCCGGCGCTATGGGGCAGTGTCAGTTCATGCCCTCATCGTTTGCGCGTTTTGCCGTGGATGCCGACGGTGATGGTCGCATCGATATCTGGCACAGCATTCCCGACGTGCTGGCCTCGGCGGCTAACTACCTGGCACGTTCCGGCTGGCAGGACGACCAGACCTGGGGGCGCCAGGTGCGTCTTCCGGAAAATTTCGATCTGTCTCTCGCTGGACTGGAGCAGCGACGGACCATGCGCCAATGGGAAGCCCTGGGGGTGCGTCGCGCCGATGGCTCCACGCTGCCCTGGCGCAACCTGGATTCTTCCCTGATTCTGCCGGACGGTGAGCAGGGCCCGGCCTATCTGGTGTACGATAATTTCAGGGCGTTGATGAAGTGGAACCGCTCCATCTCTTTTGCGCTGGCGGTTGGTGAGTTGTCGGACCGGATCGCGAACCGCCGTTGAGTCAAGTGATCAACCCTGCTGCAATAAGTTGACTCTTTTGTTTTTACGTCATTTTTTTTTTCATTTTCCGCTTGGCATTTCTCTGAACAGGAGTATAGTATGAAACCATAAGTAGAAAAAATTACTGCATTGGTTATTAGATGTGGGATATTTTCTACCCTATATGAGAAAGCCATGATGGAGGCAGCCATGAGGGACAAACTGATCGCAGTAGAGTTGTGGGAAGAAAATGACGTTCGCAATCCGGAAGTTGACCTCAACGGAGCCTGGTCGGTCCTGGCGCGTTTGGGTGTTCCTTATCGCTTCGGCGGGCACACCATTGACGGCCAGGTCGAGTACCTGGTTCTCAATCCGACTTCAGGTGAAGTGGTGGCTTCGGGGCGTGGAGTTACTTCGGCCCAGGCTATGTGCCGCGCCGCCCTGACCGCCCGGGCACGTTCCGCAGGCGCTCTTGTCCAGGTCACCCACTGAGCCCATCTGACCCCTGAACTTCTGCACATTATTTACCCCGCCCGGAGAGCGATCCGGCCGGGGTGTTTTATTGCCTGCCCTTCCTCTCCTCTGGAAAACCATACTTCTCTTGTAATTCTTCGAAATTCCTTCAATTTTCCTTAACATCCAACTTGCGATCGCGGCTGCGGGTGGTTAAATAAAAAGGAAAATACGTGACAGGGAGTTTTCATGACGTCCACCCGGCCTTTCACTGAACAAACCCATCTTCCAGCACTCGTTCCCGATCTTGTGGTCGTTGGTCAGGGATCCCATTGGCGCGTGGAGCGTATCACGGACCATCTCGCCCAACTGCAGGGGACCACGGCGCGACAGGCTCGTGGTCATACCTTGAACACCATTTTCAGAAAGACTTTTCCCGATTTGAGTGAACTGGCGCGGGATGTGGCTGCGGCAGGAGAGACGGTGGAAGACGTTCGCGTACGGATGACGACGCCCGGAGGCGAGACCCACCTTATGGCGACCGTTTACCCGGGCGGCCTCACCGAGGATTACAAGGGACAGCAGGTCTTTTTCTCCTTTCGGGCGCTTATGCCCGGAGAAGACCGCGCACCGCACCAATTTCACGGTATTGTCGGCATCAGCTCTGCCGTCTCGGATGTGATCCGAAAAATAAAGCTTTATGCCGAGTCGGACGCTTCCGTGGTGATTACCGGCGAGACCGGCACAGGAAAAGAGCTGGTTGCGCGGGCGCTGCACCTGGAGAGCGAGCGCCGCCACGGGCCCTATGTTGTAATGAACTGTGCCGCCATGGCCGAGGAGTTGCTGGAATCCGAACTGTTCGGCCATGAAAAGGGTGCGTTTACCGGGGCGCTGCGCACGCATCGCGGTCGTTTCGAGCGGGCCCATGGCGGCAGCCTGTTTCTGGATGAAATCGGCGATATGCCCCTTCATACCCAGTCGAAGCTGCTGCGGGTGCTTGAAGAGCGGCGCATTGAACGTGTCGGCGCAGAGCAGGAGCAGGAGATTGATGTGCGGGTTCTGTGTGCCACCAACATAGCACTGGAACGCGCGGTGAGCGAGGGGCGCTTTCGCGCAGACCTTTACCACCGCATCGCCATCCTGCGTATCCTGATACCGCCGCTGCGCGAAAGGATCGAAGATATCCCTTTCCTGGTCGATCATTTCCTTGAAATGTTCAACCGAAAATATGGCCGCGTGATTTATCGCGTGACGCCTGAAGCACTGCAGGTGCTGCAGGCCTATATGTGGCCCGGCAATATCCGGGAGCTGCGCAATGTGCTCGAGCGCGTTTATGTCGAAACCCGCGCCGAGGTGATCGGTGCGCGCGCCTTTCGAGACTGGATTGAGGAACGGCAGAGTTTTGCGCCCGGCGGTTGGAATCTGGACGCCGGTGTTGAGCGTCGCCGCAACCAGGCGGCGGTGCTGGCCCCCTGGCCTGCTGCGCGCGGAACGCATTCGTTACCGTCTGGAGGCGGCAGGGTTTTTGACGCCGAGTTGGTCCCGGCTGCTGCTGACATTGGAAGGAATTCCACCAGGCGACGAACGCAGTCCGCCGAGTTGGACGAAGATGAGATTCGACAGGCCTGCCGGGCAGCGGACGGCAACCTGGCGGCGGCGGCACGTCTGCTCGGCGTGCATCGCGCTACCCTTTACCGCTACATGCGGCGCCTCGGCCTGCGGCGCGAAGATTTGACGTGAGAGTTCGATTTCAGGATACGGCACAGAGAACCGGCGCAACGTCGCAATACTGCTGCAGGGCAATGTCGCACCTGTCGCAAAAGCGATTGGATCAGGATGCAGATCTGGCTAATGCTTTGAAATATGAAGAAATTTTTTATGGCACAGGAATTGAAACATTTATGGTCAGAATTTTGAAAGGGGATTCGATATGGATTTCAACAAGTTGACCAGTAAAACTCAGGAAGCGCTGCAGCTGGCGCAGAACAAGGCGCTCACCCATGGCCACATCGAAGTGGACGGCGAGCATCTGCTGGCGGCGCTTCTGGAGCAGGAAGGTGGACTGATTCCGCGCCTGCTGACCAAGATGGATGTGCCGGTTGCAAGCTTTGCCGCCGAAGTGAAAAAGGAGCTTGAACGCCGTCCCAGCGTTTCAGGACCCGGCGTTGAAGCCGGCAAGATCTACGTGACCCAGCGTTTCAACCGCATCCTGATTAAGGCTGAGGAAGAAGCCAAACGCCTCAAGGATGATTATGTCAGCGTTGAGCACATTGCGCTGGCCATGGTGGAAGAGGGAGGCTCCACGCCGGCGGGGAAGATCTTTAAGCAGTTCAATATTTCCCGTGATCGCCTTCTGCAGGCGCTGACCTCGATCCGGGGGCATCAGCGCGTCACCAGCGCCGAGCCTGAAGGGACGTACGAGGCGCTGCAGAAATACGGGCGCGATCTGGTGGAGGAAGTCCAGAAAGGCAAGCTCGACCCGGTGATCGGCCGTGACGGGGAGATCCGCCGGGTGATCCGCATTCTGTCGCGCAAGACCAAGAACAACCCGGTGCTGATCGGTGAGCCCGGTGTCGGCAAGACCGCCATTGTCGAAGGCCTCGCCCAGCGCATCGTGCGGAGAGATGTCCCCGAGGGGCTCAAGGACAAGACCATCTTTGCCCTCGACATGGGGGCGCTGGTCGCCGGCGCCAAATATCGCGGCGAGTTCGAGGAGCGCCTCAAGGCGGTCCTTAATGAAATCCGCGAGAGTGAAGGGCGTATTCTTCTTTTCATCGACGAGTTGCATACCATCGTCGGCGCAGGCAAGGCCGAAGGCTCTATGGATGCGGGCAACATGCTCAAACCCATGCTGGCCCGGGGCGAACTGCACTGTATCGGGGCAACGACTCTCGATGAATACCGCAAATACATCGAAAAGGATGCGGCTCTCGAGCGGCGTTTTCAGCCGGTGGTGGTCGACCAGCCGACGGTGGAGGATACGGTCTCCATTTTGCGCGGTCTCAAGGATCGTTTTGAGGTTCATCATGGCGTCGCCATTCATGATAATGCCCTGGTTGCGGCCGCGTCTCTGAGCCACCGCTATATTTCAGATCGCTACCTGCCGGACAAGGCCATCGACCTTGTCGACGAGGCCTGCGCCATGATTCGCACGGAAATCGATTCCATGCCGCAGGAACTTGACGAGGTCACCCGCCGTGTGATGCAGCTCGAGATCGAGGAGGCGGCCCTCAAAAAGGAGAAGGACCGCGCCAGCCAGGATCGTCTTGAAGCCCTGCGCAAAGAACTGGCCGAACTCAAACATCAGGCCGACACTCTTCGCGCCCAATGGGATGCGGAAAAGGAAGGGATCAAGAAAGTTCAGTCGCTGCGGGAACAGATCGAAAAAGTGCGCCAGGAGATCGAAGTCGCCGAGCGCGAATACAATCTCAATCGGGCCGCGGAGCTCAAGCACGGCCGCCTGCCTGAGTTGGAGAGGCAGCTGCATGAACAGGAATCGGCCGTCAGTGCTGATGAAGAGGGACCACGGCTGCTGCGTGAGGAGGTGACCGAGGAGGAGATCGCCGAGATCATCTCCCGCTGGACCGGCATCCCTGTGACCCGCCTGGTGGAAGGTGAGCGCGAAAAGTTGCTGAAGCTCGACAAAGTTCTGCATCGGCGCGTCATCGGCCAGGATGAGGCGGTGCAGCTTGTGGCCGATGCGATCATCCGTGCGCGTGCCGGCATTAAAGATCCGCGCCGCCCGATCGGCTCCTTTATTTTTCTCGGCCCCACCGGGGTGGGTAAGACCGAACTGGCCCGCACCCTGGCCGAGGCATTGTTCGACAGCGAGGACAACATGGTGCGCATCGACATGTCCGAATACATGGAGAAACACACCGTCAGCCGTCTTATCGGCGCACCTCCCGGCTATGTCGGCTACGAAGAGGGGGGACAGCTCACTGAAGCGGTGCGGCGCAAGCCCTACAGCGTCATTCTCTTCGACGAGATCGAAAAGGCCCATAACGATGTATTCAACGTGCTGCTGCAGATTCTGGACGACGGAAGAGTCACCGACGCCCAGGGGCGCACGGTCGACTTCAAGAATACCGTGATCATCATGACCAGCAACATCGGCAGCCAGTTTCTGCTGGAAGGCGTCGACGACCAGGGACATATCAGGGATCAGGCCCGTGACCTGGTGATGAAGGAGCTCCGGGCTCATTTCCGCCCCGAATTTCTCAACCGGGTGGATGATGTGGTGCTCTTCTCCCCCCTGACCGTCGAGGAGATCAAGCAGATTGTCGATCTTCAGGTCGAGGATCTGCGCAAGCGATTGGCAAGTCGTCACCTGCAACTGAATCTGACCGACGACGCCCGGACTTTCATTGCCGAAACCGCCTACGATCCGGTCTACGGCGCCCGCCCTCTCAAGCGATACCTTCAGCACAGCCTGGAGACGCGCATCGGGAGGGCCATTATCGGCGGAGACATTCGGGACCGAGCAGTTATTACGATCGATGCAACCGACGGTGAACTGGTGGTTCGACACGAGAACCCGGCGGAAGACACAACTGAAGAGAGCTGACATCCGTTGATCTTTAATTGGAAACACCCCTGCTTTGCTTACATGTGAAGCAGGGGTGTTTTTTTGAAGATGCAATTATTGTTTTGCATTTCAATTTAAATAGCAATATAATTAAATTTAGTTTAAGTTGTTAATTATGCAAGTCCGGGAGTCGTTGATATGAACCGTCGCAAACGTTTTGGAGAAATTCTGGTTGAGGCCGGCGTCGTCAATGAGGATCAGTTGGCGCAGGCGCTGGAGAGGCAGAAAGGATCCCGCAAACGGTTGGGGCAGATTCTTGAAGAACTCGGCGTTGTCTCGGAAAAAGACATCGCCGTTGCGTTGGCGCGCCAGTTCGGGTTCAAAACGGTCAGCGGGCTGACCCGCCATACATTCTCTGAGGACCTGCTGGCTCAGGTCGATGGTTCAACGGCGCTGGGAAAGATGATTTTTCCTATCAAGCGTCAGGATAAAAATCTCTATCTCGCCATGGTCAACCCTCTGGATATGGCGACGATCGACAATCTGACTTTTCAGTCGGGGCTTAAAATTATTCCCTGTGTGACCACTCCGACGGAAATTCAGGCGGCAGTCGAAAAATTTTATCTTTCTTCGGAAGCAGAAGAGGGTTCGGACTGGTGGGTGGTTCTGGTAGTTGAAGATCAGGAACTGGCCCGGGCAGCCACCGCCGCTGCCCTGCGCAAGCAGGGGTATGCCCTGCTGCAGGCCGAAAACGGCGCCGAAGGGCTCAAAATGGCGCATCAGCACAAGCCGCATCTCATTATCAGCGATACAATTATGCCCCGTATGGACGGGTATGAAATGTTCCGAGCCCTCAAAAATCAACCCACCACTGCCCGGATTCCGGTGATGGCCATGTCCTCCAAGTCCACAGCTGAAGAAGAAGCTCAGCTGCTGGATATGGGCTATTTCGATTTTATCGCCAAGCCGGTCAACCCCGTGCGTCTGACCGCCCGGGTACGGCGTGCCCTGAAAATGACCTACGGCGAAATTCCTCCCGCCCGGAGTTGATATTAATCCGGGTTAAGCACCTGTGCAGGGGCACAACTAAAAACCCCAGGAAAACAGTCGATTTTTTTTTCTTGCCCGTTTCCGGTTCGGCGTGTAATATGACCAAAGAGGTAATTAATTACCGGAAGGGAGGACACCATGAGAATTGATGTTCTATGCAAACCCGAAGGGGGCAAGAAGTGTGAACGCGCTCTGGCCGTGGTTCGTGAAGCTCTGGACAACCTTGGCATGGAAGCCGAAGTGCATCTGTTCCGTGACCGTCGCAAAATGATCGACAACCGGGTGTATGTATCGCCAGCCCTGATGGTGGACGATGTGTTGCGGGTTGCGGGACGGGTGCCGAGTGTCGATGAAGTTGAACGCATCTTGCGTGAACGCCCCCGTTATCTTAAAAGAATGCAGAATGTAGCCTGACCCTTAAAATATCTGAAGATTTCTGAAGCGAGCCTCTCCGTTTATGCGGTGGAGGCTTTTTTTTGCGGTTAGAATTGCTTCAGCGTCCGGTCCAGAAGATGGCGGGGTTCGACCCGCCCCAGGGCATGCAGGATGCTGCGGCGCAGGTGGGGATTTTCCGCGGCCAGCTCATTGATCAGCTCTTTCATGCG
>JAXHUR010000096.1:0-9049 GCA_034189505.1 Thermodesulfobacteriota bacterium
AGAATTGCTTCAGCGTCCGGTCCAGAAGATGGCGGGGTTCGACCCGCCCCAGGGCATGCAGGATGCTGCGGCGCAGGTGGGGATTTTCCGCGGCCAGCTCATTGATCAGCTCTTTCATGCGCTGACGCTTGAGATCCCCCTCTCCCTCCATGGGGCAGGCACATCCCACCACCGGCAGGTCCTGCCGGCGGGAAAAAGAGGCAATGTCGTTTTCTTCCACATACACCAGGGGGCGGATGACTGTGTGCCGGCCATTGTCGGCAAGCAGCTTGGGGCTCATGGCGGCCAGTCGTCCAATATAGAACTGGTTGAGCAGAAGGGTTTCGATGAAATCGTCGAGATGATGCCCCAGGGCAAGCTTGTTGCAATTGAGCCTGTCGGCCAGTGAATAAAGTGCTCCGCGTCTCAAACGGGCGCAAAAAGCGCAGAAAGAGGTGCCGGGGCGCAACTTTTGCTCAATGATGCCGCGACAATCCGTCCTTTCCACCTGCAGTTCCAGGTTGTGCTCCTGCAGGTGCCCCTTGATCACGTCGGATCGGAACCCGGGGAAGCCCGCATCGATGGTCACGGCAATCAGCTCGTAGCGAATGGGAGCTTTACGACGCAAGGCCTCCAGAACGTGGAGCAGGGTGTAGGAATCTTTGCCCCCCGAAATGCCGACAGCGATGCGGTCGCCCTCTTCGATCAGATTGAAATCTCCAATGGCGCGTCCGGTCGAACGTTTGATGCGGTTAAAAAGGGGGTCGTTGCTGAAAGACACTTTAAGGCTCCTTGAGAAGCGAGAGTAGGGCCGGCATCTGTTCTGTGGACCTCCGGTCCCGGGAGTTGATTGCTATGCGGCGGTAATCAAGAGCGTTATTTTCAGGATCTGCCCGGAAATTGCAAGTTTTTTAGCCCGGGTTAGACGACAGATTGGGTGGATCGACACTGGCCTGTGTGCTTTGCTGATTTGACAATCCAGTCCTGTCCGGGTTATCAACAGAGCAATTTTGATGGCGTCGCAAAAACTCACCAACTGCTGCGTTGCTGCAATTGCTCTCGCTGCTTCGACGTACGTAAGTACGCCTCATTGCTCGACAATCGCGCGCCTTGCATTTGGCGCTTTTTGCTTAGCCATCGACATTGATGCTTTTTTGCGAAAGCATCAATTTTACTCGTACCAATTTTACTCGTACCTATTCACCTCGCGGGGGCGTAACTCTCATGTCAAGGGTGTCTGGCTCCAGGGATGGCGAAAAGTGCCCCTTGCCATGGGAGTTGCGACCCCATGCTCAACAGTCGCTTTTACTCAAATCGGGAGGCAAACATGATTCGTGCAGACCAGGGAGATACCATTAAAGTCAAATATACCGGTCGTCTTGATGACGGCACCGTTTTCGATGCGTCGCCGGAGGATCGGCCGCTTCATTTCATCATCGGCCGGGGCGAGGTCATTCCCGGTTTCGAGGAAGCGGTGATCGGCATGTACCAGGGGGGCAGAAAGACCACATCAGTCAGTCCGGACAAAGCCTACGGCCCACGTCGGGAGGATCTGATTGAGAAGGTCGAGCGCAGCATTCTGCCCGACGATGTGCCGCTGCAGGTTGGCCGCCAGCTTGAAGTGACTCCGGCTGAAGGGCCCAAATTCACGGTCATGGTCACAGGCGTGGACGATGAAACCGTGACTCTTGACGGCAATCATCCACTGGCGGGGCGCAATCTGACCTTCGAGATCGAACTGCTCGAAGTCAAAAAGGCCCCCAAAGACAAGCCGGCTCCTCCCACAATGAACTGAAAATTGAATCTCCGGGCAGTGGGGAAGCACTCCACTGCCCATCCTCACTCCTCACTCCTCATGGCCTGCGCCGCATGATCGGCATGGACTTCAGGCAGATTGAACAGGCGGCGCACGTCCTCGAGGGCCAGGTACAGCACCGGGATCAGCAGCAGGGTGATACCGGTAGCGAACAGGATGCCGAATCCCAGGCTGATGGCCATTGGGATCAGGAACTGGGCCTGCATGCTTTTCTCCAGGATCATCGGCGCCAGACCGAAAAAAGTGGTGAGCGAGGTGAGAAGGATCGGGCGAAAACGCCGCGTGGCGCCGTCGACAACCGCCTGCAGCAGGTCGGCGCCTTCACGGCGATTGCTGTTGATCCGGTCGATCAGCAGCAGCGAGTCGTTGACCACGACCCCCGACAGGGCGACGATGCCGAACATGCTCAGGATGGTCAGATCAAAGCCCATGATTAGATGCCCGAGAATGGCGCCGACCATCCCAAAAGGGATGGCCGCCATGATCAGCAGCGGTTGGCTGTAGCTGCGGAAAGCCACGGCCAGCAAGGCGTAGATGGCCATCAGCGCCAGCATGAAGCCCGTTTTGATGCTTCCAACCGATTCGCGCCGCTCTTTTTCCTCCCCCGCCAGATCATAGCTCAGCCCCGGATAATCTCTCTGCAGCTGCTGCAGGGTGGTGGCGCGCAGGTTGGCCATGATTTCATTGGAATTGCCCATATTTTCATTCACATCGGCGCTGACGTTGAGCACCCGCTTGCGATCGGTGCGATGAATCTGGCTGTAGCCTCTGCCCTGTTCGATGAAGGCCGCCTGGTGCAGCGGCATTTCGCCGCCGGCCGGGGTGCGGATGCGTAGATCCTCGAGCCCCTGGAGACTGCGGCGGCCTTCTTCCGGGTAGCGCACCATGACCTTCACCTCATTGCGTCCACGCTGCAGCCGCAGGGCTTCAGCCCCGTAAAAAGCAGCGCGTATCTGCCTCCCCAGATCCTCTTCCGTGACGCCCAGAGAACGTGCCTCAGGCGTCAGGGTCAGCTTCAGCTCCCGCTTGCCCTCGCTGTAATTATCGGCGATGTCTGCCACTCCGGGATAGGAGGACAGGTCGTGCTTGAGCTTTTCCGCGGCTTCTTCGAGGATCTGCAGGCTCTGATGCGCCAGTTGGATATCGATATTGGCACCGAGCATTACCAGGTTCGATTTGAAGGTCAGCTGCTCGATCCCTGGAATTTCTCCCACCGCTTCGCGCCAGCGATTGCCAATTTCAACGGCGCGGATGTCGCGTTTTTCACTGGGCTGCAGAAACATGGCGATATCCGACAGATGGGCACCGCTCGCCCCCGCGGCCGGGTTGGGGCCGCCCTGGTCCATGGTGCCGCCCACCACCGCGTAAATGCTGCGAAGAACTCCGGATACTCCGGCATGCTCGCGTTCAATCTCTTCAACGGCTTCGAGTCCTTTTGACACGATCACATCCTGAACCCGTGTCGTATGCTCCACCGTTGTCCCCTGCGGCATTTCAAGGTTGACCAGGATGACGTCGGAGTCGACGGTGGGCATGAACAGAAATTTTACAAAGCCGCCGCCGACCAGTCCCACACTGAGCATCAGAATGGCGATGGCCGCAGCGAGGGTGATCTGACGGCCTTTCAGACAAAGAATCAAAAACCTTTTGAAAGGTCCATTGACAAAGCGGTCAAGACTGTCGCCGAAAGCACGTCGTTTTCGGTCAATCCATCCTAAGATTCCCTTTTCGGCGGGGCGCGGCCCGCCGAGGCCGAGGTGCGCCGGCAGAACGAAGAGGCATTCGACCAGCGAAATCAGCAGGATGGTGATGACCACCAAGGGGATCTCATTGATGAATTTGCCCATCATGCCAGAGACGAAAACCAGCGGAAGAAAGGCGGTCACCGTGGTCAAAATAGAGAAAATGACGGGTTGGGCCACTTCCTGAGCACCGTCGATCGCCGCCCGCAGATAGGGTTTATCGCGTTTTCGATGTTCGTAGATGTTTTCCCCCACCACGATTGCATCATCCACCACAACCCCCAGTGCCATGATGAAGGCGAACAGGGAGATCATGTTGATGGAGATGTCCATGGCCGGCATGAAGAGCATGGCGCCGAGGAATGAGATTGGGATGCCCAGCATGGCCCATAGGGCCAGCCGGATTTCAAGAAAAAGGCCAAGGATCAGCGATACCAGCACCAGACCGATCATGGCGTTTTTGATCAGCAGGTTCATGCGGCTCTCAAACATCTCTGAGGTGTCGTTCCAGGTGGCGAGATGCACGGAGGGCGGCATTTGAGCCTGTTTCTCCTCGACGAACGCCTTGACCGTCTCGGAGATCTCCGTCGGTTTCTGGTCGCCGACCCGGTAGACTTTGATCATGGCGGCGGGCTGTCCGTTAAAGCGGGCGAACTCGTCGGTTTCACGAAAGGTGTCTTTGACCTCGGCAATGTCTTCCAACTGCACCAGGGTGCCGTCCGTATCGCTGAGGATCACGATATCGGCGTAACCGGGGCCAAAATATCTGCGCTCTTTGGTGCGCAGCAGAATTTCGCCCCCTTCGGTTTTGATGGAGCCGGCCGGCAGGTCGAGAGAGGCCCGGCGGACGCGGGCCGCCACTTCATCGAGGGTCAGATTGTAGCGGCGCAGGTTTTCTTCGGGTATCTCGATGGAGATTTCATAGGGACGCACTCCGCCGAAGCTGACCTGGGTGATGTTTTCGTACTCGAGTAGTTCGTCGCGCAGCAGTTCCGCCCTCTCGCGCAGGCTGCGCTCGGATAGATCGCCGTAGATCACCAGCGAGATCACCTCGCGCCGGTTGAGAAGTTTGGTGATGACCGGCTCTTCAGCCTCCTCCGGAAAAGTCGTGATGCGGTCGACGACGCTTTTGACGTCCTGAAGGAGAAGATCTGGATTCTCGCCGCTGCTCAGCTCGGCGCTGACCGTGCCCACCCCTTCGCTGGCGGTGGCGCGGATTTCGCGGATGCCGTCGAGTTCGGTGAGTACATCTTCGATCTGGAGGATGATGCCGTCTTCGATCTCTTCCGGGCCGGCGCCGGGGTAGGCGACGCTGACCTGGATGATGTCGAGGGAGACTTCCGGGAAAACTTCCTGCTTGATCGACCCCGCCAGGATCAGTCCGCCGATGATGAAGACCAGCATGAGAAGGTTGGCCGCCACATGATTGACGGCCATCCAGCGAATGGCGTTTTTCATCGGTTTTCCTTCCTTTGTCTCAGTTTCATCCCTGCAGCCGCGCCGGGCAGGGGCGTCAGGATGATCCGGTCGCCCTCTTCGATATCTCCGCGCACGTAAACGATCTGTTCTTCGCGGTGAACCACCTCGACCGGACGGATTTTCAGGGTGTTTTGTTCAGACGCGATCCAAACGCTGTCATTGGAGCGCAGCGCCTTGCGGGGCAGGGGGACGACGTCGTCGAGGTATTCCCCTTTCAATTCGACGGTCACGAACATGCCGGGCTCGAGGGATGGATTTTCAGCAGGCCAGGTCTGCTTGAGGTTGTACGGGTCGATAATATTCACTACAACTCGAGCCATGCGCCCCTGGGGATCGACTTCGCCAAGCGAGCGTGCTATCCGGCCGCTCCACTCAAAGACGGCGGTTCCCAGGCGCAGACGGACCAAGGCTTCGGAACCGGGCCGTTCTGCACCGGGATGCGGAATCTTCAGACGGGCGAGATCCTCAATGGGCAAGGGAATAATTACTTCGGCCCGGTCGGTCCCGGCGAACAGCACTGCTGTGCTGCCGGCATTGACATACTGCCCGAGATCAACCTCCTTGCGCGCGATGCGACCGTTGAAGGGTGCACTGATGCGGGTTCTTTCCAGGTCGAGCAGAGCCTGGTCAAGCTGGGCCTGCGCCGATTTGACATCAGCACGGGCGCTTTCCAGCTGCGGCTCATAGAGGACCAGCGGATCGGGGTCGCCGTCCAGCCCGAGGCGTTCCCACTCCCGGCGGGCAACACGCGCCTGCCCTTGCATCGTCTGCAGGTCAAGCTGTGTACGGGTAAGAGCGGCCTGCGCCCTCTGCACAGCGAGGCGATAATCAGCATTCTCGATGGCGAACAGCAAATCGCCCTTTTCAAACAGTCCTCCCACCAGCAGGTCTGACGAGGTCTCCACGATGCGGCCGCTGACCTGTGGGGCGAGGGCGGCCTCGCTCCTGGCCTGAACGGTACCGGTGGCGATGATGATCACGCGGTGGGTGCTGCGGCGTGCTTTCATTGTTTCGACCAATGCGCCTGCTGCCGCGGTCTGTTCGCGTTGAGGGGCTCCCCGGCTGCCGATCAGAGCAACCATGGCGAATCCGCCGAGGGCGAGGATGATCAGCGGTAGCGCAACTTTAAGAACAAAGGCTCTAAGGCGCATAACGGGCGTCCTCTTCTTGTGAATCGTCGTTTTTGCTCAGCCTGGTCAGGGTCTGCTGCGGCCACCGACCGCCAAGCGAGCGGGCGAGCGTGATGCGATCGCTGAGAAGCTGGCGGCGGGCGCTCAAAAGTTCGCTCTGTGCGGTGTATTGGGCTGTCTGAGCCGTCAGCACCGGCAGATAATCGGACAGTCCGAACATGTACCGGTCGAGCGCAACTCGGTGAGAATCTTCTGTGGCGGCCACCTGCTCCCGCAGACGTGCGATGCGCCTCTCCGTGGTATGATTTGCACTCAGAGCGTCTTCCACTTCCTGGAATGCTGAAAGGACGGTGTTATGGTAGCCCGCCAGCTGTTCGCGAAACCGTGCTTCATTTCGGGCGACTTCGGCCTTGCGGCGCCCCGCGTCGAACAGCGGCATTGCTGCGTTGAGGATCAGACTCCAGAAATCTCCCGTGATAATTCCGCTGCTGGTGGAGGCGCGGGACCGGCCGTAGTCGGCCAGCAGGTTCAGGGAGGGAAAACGGTCCGCAACGGCGCTTGCCACCTCCGCATCGGAGGCCTCGACCCGGGCCAGGGCCGCACGGATGTCGGGACGGCAGGTCAGCAGCTGGGACGGCAGCCCGGAAGGAAAGGAATCGGGCGCTTCCGGAAGGGAGACGACGCTGCCTGCAGGGAGATCGCCCGGATAGCGGCCGATCAGTACCGCCAGGGCGTGACGTGCTTCGGCCAGGCCCTGCTCGTACTGGGGGCGGCGTGCTTTGGCCGTGGCGAGATTCTGGCGGGCCTGGTAGACATCGAGCGCGGGAACCAGCCCTTCGCGGTAGCGCTGCTCGACCCGCGACAGAGTTTCGGCAAAAGAGTCAATGGTTTGGTCGGTCAATTCTAGCTGGGCCTGCTGCTCGGCGGCCAGGTAGTAAAAATCACCTACCCGGGCCGCCAGCGTCAGAAAGAAAGCTTTGACATCCTCACGTGCAGCATCACGCGATAGTTCTGCGCTGCGTACCTGGTTGCTCAGTTTCTGCCAGATATCAGGTTCGAAAGCGGCCGACAGCGACAGCATTGAGCTGTTGCCGGTATGATCGCCGAAGATGCCGGGACTTTTCTCCCGCTTCGCCTGCCCCTGCAGGTCGAGAGAAGGCATCCGCGAGGCCTGGTTGATGTCGACAAGGGCCTCGGCCTGTTCCAGGCGCGCCATTGCCTGGGCCAGGTCGCGGTTGTGTTTGAAGGCCGTTTCGATGAGTCGTGTGAGCTGCGGGTCATTGAAGGCCAGCCACCACCGCTCTTCGGACCTGCCCTCGTGTAACTGGCTGAATGATGGCGGCAGTGGCGCGGGCGGAGTTACGGTCCGCATCTGGTGCGGAGAGCAGCCGACAAAGATCAGCACAACAGTCAGCGCTGAGAGAAAGCGGATGATCATGGGGGGTCCTCCCCGGACAGGGGCAAAACGGAAATTTGCGTTTCTGGGCATCTCGCCACAACGGGATTAAAATGGAGTGTCTTCGCAAAGGAAAACCGGAGGCAGAGTTTGGTTGAAAGTACATCGGATTGATTTAAACGAACCCGGCAACCTCCGGTCAAGTCAAAATTTTTATGAGACAGGCCAGTGTAAGCGCTTTGCAATTGTTCAGCATGGGGCTTACGCCGCCACGAGGTAAATAGATACAACTCTTTTACATATCTTGTCCCAGGGGATGAGGCGATGAATTGACAAAACAAGCCGAGCGGGAGATGATGCCGCCCCGGACATTGATCCTTTCGGCATCTGATATGCAAGGTTGAAGATTGCACGATAATGACTGGAGGTGGACCCATGAAGACCGCTCTTGTGGTGGATGATGAACCCCTGATTCGCAGACAGGTGACTGAGACCCTTGAAAAATATGGTTTTGAACGGATCGTTGAAGCCGGCAACGGTGAAGAGGCGGTGAACCTGGCGGTGGCGATCCGGCCGTTGCTGGTGGTCATGGATGTCCTCATGCCTGTTCTTGACGGCATCAGAGCTGCTGAAAAAATTGGCAGGCAGGCACCGGCACCGATTGTCCTTCTGACGGGCACTGCCGATGCTGAAACGGTGGAGAGGGCACGTCTGGCGGGAGTAATGAGCTATGTGGTCAAGCCCTTTCGCGCCGAGCAGCTGCTGCCTGCTGTCGATCTGGCGATTCACCATTTCATGGAAGTCTCGTCCCTGCGGGAAGAGGTCGAGTCGCTGCGCGAAACCCTTGAGGCCCGAAAAAAGATCGAAAAGGCCAAAGGCATCCTGATTCAGAAGGGGATGAGTGAACCCGAGGCCTATCGCAAAATGCAGAAAATGGCCATGGACAAGCGTAAATCCCTGCGGGAAGTGGCCGACGCCATCCTCATGATAGGCTGAGTTCATCTGTTCGTTGCGGTGCGGCTCATCATTTACTTTTCTACGGTAATTGCCATAATCTGGCCCGTATGCGCAATCGTCACTCCTATTCCGCCATTTTTCTCTTCCTTCTGATTTCGGGACTTGCCCATGGCTTGCTGCTGTGGCCCGGACTTGAGTTGAACCTCTTGTCCAGCCGGAAGCCGGCAGAACCCGTGAGAATTGAAGTAATCGCTCAAGCGCCTTCTGCTCCGTCGGAATCCCGGTTTGAGCCAACGCCGGAGCCCAAGCCGGAACCCAAGCCGGAACCCAAGCCGGAACCCAAGCCGGAACCCAAGCCGGAACCCAAGCCGGAACCTTTGCCGGAACCTTTGCCGGAACCTTTGCCGGAACCTTTGCCGGAACCTTTGCCGGGACCTTTGCCGGGACCTTTGCCGGGACCTTTGCCGGAACCTTTGCCGGAACCTTTGCCGGAGTCGAAAGCTGAGATGGCCTCGAATGCGGCGACTGATCCGGAAGCCATTGTTTCAAA
>JAXHUR010000097.1:0-9032 GCA_034189505.1 Thermodesulfobacteriota bacterium
GCGCACTCGATGTGGCGGGAACCCTGCAGGGGCGCGATGCCCGTTTCTACGGGGAGGGGTGGCAGGGGATCATCCTGCACGGCGGAGCGGACCTGCTGGAGCGGTGCGCCATCAGCGGCGCCGCAACCGGCGTGCAGGTGATGGGGGGCGCGCCGCGCCTGATCGATGTGACGGTCGAAGGCGGCACTACCGGCATCGAACTGCGCCGGCGCAGCCGAGCGCAACTGAGCGGTTGTACGATCCGCGATCAGGCCCAAGTGGGTCTTTTTGTCAAAGATGAGTCCACCCCGCGCGTAGAACGCTGCCTCTTCGAGAAAGCCGGCCGCTTTGGAGTCTACCTGCACCGCAGCGCCCCCCAGCTGTTCAGCGGCAACCGCCTGGTGGACAATCCCGTCGGCCTGATAGTGGCCTGGTACGGCACCGATCCGGAGATCCGCAATAACGAGTTTGAACAAAACGGCATTGCCATCAAGGTTGATCGCGCCGCGCGTCCCCTGGTGACGGGTAACCGCATCCATGACAACGGAACCGGCCTGCTGCTGTCCCGCCGCGCCGATGCACGGGTGCGCCGCAACCTCGTTCGCGACAATCGCATCGGCATCCAGGTTGAATATTCCTCCTATCCAATCATTCGGGAGAACGATCTGACCGGCAACGGCACGGCGCTGGTTCTTCATCATCAGTCCTCGGCCTGGGAAAAAGCCAACGGCGAAGCCATGCGCAATACGCAGAGCTTTGCCAACGGCCCCTTCAACCGCAACGCTTCCGGCGGAAAAGAGACCGCTCCGCCACCGACGGTTCTGACCGGCACGGTAGACGCGCGCCGCAACTGGTGGGGAGGAGATGGGACCGCGCAGCTGCAGGTGAATCAGGGGCGGGGCAACCAGATCTTTATCCACGACAGCCGCGACGAGCCGTTTTTCGAGGATGGCGGGGTCAATTATCCGCTGGACCGGGTGGAGTTTGCGCCCTGGCGTGAGGGGCCGGTTTTTCCGGGAGAATAATAATCTTGAACCACAGAGGGCACAGAGGACACGGAGGAAACCATAGAGCAAGAGATCTAAAACCAAAAAAGATTGTTTCTCGGATTTTTCTCCGTGTCCTCTGTGATCTCTGTGGTGAAAGGGTTTGACCTTGTGAAAAAGATTCTTTGTTTTTTGTTGTTGTTTGTTGCGCCGGTGTCCGCTGTTGCCGCTTCGGGCATCGAGGGGCGGGTCGCCTGGCGGGGGCAGTTGGTGGAGGGGGTGCGGGTGCATGCCTACCGGTCGATTGCCGATATTGCCGCCGGGGGTGAGGTGGCTGTTTCACCGCCGGTGGATGTGGATGGCACCTACCGCCTGGAACTGCCGCCGGGAAATTACTACCTGGTGGCCCGTGATTTCGAAGGAGAACCTCGGGAAGGCGGCTATTTCTGCTACTACAGCGGCGCGCCGGTGCGGGTGGAAAACGAATCTTTCACCCAGGTCGGCTTCAACCTGATCCGTATTCAGGAACAGGTTGAGGTGGAGCGGGGCGGCAGCAGCGGCATCGAGGGGGAGATTACCTTTCAGGATGAGCTGCTCGAGCGCTGCTACCTGTATGTCTATACCAACCCCGAACGCGGTTTCAAAGGCCCGGGCTACGTCATTGCGCCGGTGGAAAAGGGGCGCTTCCGGCTGCGGCTGCCGCCCGGCGAATACTGGATCCTGGCCCGCAAGCGCGCTGCCGGAGGGCGGTTCGGCCCCATCGAGATCGGCGACTATTTCAACTTCTACTATGGCAACCCGGTGCGGGTCGGCGAGGGGGAGATGCACTCCGTTCATATCGAAACGATCACGCGGCTCGATATGCTGGAGAAAGGGGACGCTCCCTTTCGCGGCGTGTCGGGACGGATTCTCGACAGTGAAGGGCGTCCCGTCTCCGGAGTGCGCGTGTTTGCCTATCAGGATCAGGCCATGACGGGGACTCCGGCGGCCATGTCGGCGCCCAGCGGCGAAGACGGGCTCTATCGGCTGCCGCTTTCCGCACAAGGTCCCTGGTATTTTCTGGCCCGTGAAAGCCTCGGCGGCCCGGCGGGTCCCGACGAGCTGCAGGGACGCTATCAGGGCGGCGCCGGTTCCGGTGTAAGTCTTTCTCCGGAGAATCCCTCTCTCGAGGTTGACATCCATGTCCGAAGCTCTATGTAGGCCGCTTTTTTTAATGGCGGCAATTCTTCTGCTGTGGGGTTCTCCCGCCCTGGCACAGGAGTTCGGCGGACGGCTTGAAAGCGGAAGCCTCTGGCAGGGCGCCGTTCGATTGACCGCCAGTGTCGAGATCCCGCCGGGGGTGACTCTTGAGATCGCTCCCGGCACTGAAGTGCGGGTGGAGAGCCCGGATCACCGAATTCTGGTGCGCGGCCGGCTGCGGATCAAAGGGACGACAGAGGCGCCGGTCGTGTTTTCCACGCCTGCCCAATGGCAGGGGATTGAATTCATGGAGCCGGATGGACGCAGTCACATTGATTTCGCCCGCTTCGAGGGTGGAGCGGTGTTTGTGAGCGGTTTTGCCGCTCATTTGGACGTGCGTGGCACGGAATTCCGGGCGGCCGCGACCGCCGTCAAGCTGGTGCGCGACTGTGTGCTGCGGGTGGAGGAGAGCCTGTTTTCCGGCTGCGAGACCGGCATCCGGATGCAGATGAAATCCAGCGCCGAGATCATCGACAGCCGCTTCGAAAATCATGGCGTCAGCGCCATCGTCTCTTCCCACGGCAGCCGTGGCAGCATCACCGGCTGCGTATTCAGCAGCAACGAACAGGCGGTCGGTCTTCAGGGGAAATTTCCGGGCCATATCAGAAACAACCGCTTTCGCGACAACCGGGTCGGAATCTTCTGCAATCAGAGCCGGAACACGCCGGAGATTTCCGGCAACCGCTTCGAGAACAATAAAAACGCCCTGGTCAACCTCTCTTTCTCCTACCCGATTGTGCAGCGCAACAGCTTCCTCGCCAACGGGACCGCCATGCGCAACGATCAGTTCGGGTCGGCCGGCGTGTTCCACAATCTCTTTGCCCAAAACGGCACCGCGGTTCACAATAACCGCAAGTCCAATCCAGAGTTGGAGAGAAACATTTTCCGCCACAATGAGCTGGCCCTGTTTTGTGATTACTCGTCCTACCCTCGGGTGAAAGACAACAACTTCATCGACAATGAGATGGCGGTGAAGCTGGGCATCTATCAGAGTGCCGATTTTGAAGGCCGCGAAGGTTCGCGCGGGTTCGTCATGCAGCAGGCCCAGCAGCGCCGCAGCCGCAACCCGCTGCTGGATCAGGCGCCGGATGCGTTCAGCGACAGGGTGGATGTGAGCGGCAACTGGTGGGGCGACAGGACATCCGTGATGGAGGAGGTCGGTGCGGGCGGCAATCTGGCGTTCTTTCATGACCGGCATGACCAGCCGAAAGTGCGCTACGAGGGGTGGGGGGAGGAAGAGTTTACTCTCGATCGGGTCGTTTTCGCGCCCTGGCTTGAAGCCCCGGTGGCCGACGCGGGGCCGGAGGTGAAGCAATGATTGACCCTCAGCGGATGACAGATCGGAAAGGCGTCATCGGTTTTGTTTTGTTACTGCTCCTTTCCCTGGTCTGCCCGGCGGGCGAGGCCGGGGTGCTCGAAGGTCGGGTGGTGCGTGGCACCGATCCCGTGGCTGGAATCGAGGTCGCCGCCTACCAGAGTCTCGATTTCACCGGCAAATCCCTTGGGGCGGCAGTCACCGATGCCGAGGGGCTTTACCGATTCGAACTCCCGGCCGGTCTCTACGCCCTCTTTGCCCGCGACGACAGTCGCGACCTGTTTGCCTTCTGCGGTCGCAATCCGGTGGCGGTGGCCGGGGGCAGGAGCTGGGCCGGGCTGCAGGCGGTGAAGGTGACTCCCCCCGAGATCGCACCCTATGACGATGAATACAGCGGCGCCATCGAGGGGCGGGTGCTCTTCGAGGGCGAACCGGTTGCGGAGGCGCGCGTCTATCTCTACCTCGATGCCGACACCGATCTCAAGGGGCAGGGCTATCGCCTTTCGCCTCCTACCGATAAGCAGGGCCGTTTTTCCTTTGAAGGGCTGCCTGAAAGCAGCTACTTTCTGGTAGCGCGCAAGCGCGCCGGGGGCGGACGCGTCGGCCCGGTGCGCGAGGGGGACCTGCAGGGGATCTTTCACGCCAACCCTCTCTATGTCAAGGCCGGTCACCTGCTGCAGGTGAACCTCCCCATGGTGACCAAAATGCAGCAGGAATCGGGCAGCGAAACCTTTGTGCGGGCGACCGGCATGGCCGTCAAGGGGCGCGCGGTGAATGCAGAGGGCGCGCCGGTGGCGGGGGTGCACGCCTTCGCCTACACCGACCGCGTGATCGGGCATCAGCGCCCCGCCGCCCTGTCTCCCCCCACCGGCGAGGACGGCCGCTTCACGCTCTTTTTCACCGAGCCGGGGATTTACTACATCGGCGCCCGCGAGGAATACGGCGATTCGCCCATGCCGGGAGAGCTGTTCGGCATGTATGACGAAACCGCCGATCATGGACTGGAAGTCGTGGAGGGGGAGACCCTGCGAGATGTGCAGATCATGGTGGAGCCGATTCGGTTGGAATAGGTGGAGAAGTACGAAAAAATTTTGCACCACGGAGAACACGGAGAGCACAGAAGAAAAGTAAAGCGGAGGTTGGGTTTTATGATCAAAAAAAGATTATGGGTTTTTCTCCGTGACCTCTGTGCTCTCTGTGGTTCAAAGAACAAGGTGTTAGCCCTTTTTCCTTTGCTGATGCTTTGCTCGAGCATGGCCTGTGCTCCCTTGCAGCCCGCCCCTGAAATCCTGCATCTCACCGATGCCGTGATCGAGGATGACGCGGTGTGGAGCGGCGAGGTGCGGATCACCGGAGTGGTGGTGGTGAAGAAGAGCGGGCATCTGACCATTCTGCCCGGCACGCGGGTCCTGTTCGAGAAGGTCGATCGCGACGGCGACGGCATCGGCGATTCTGAACTGCTGGTGGAGGGCGGCATCGTTGCGCGCGGCACGGCCGAGGCGCCGATCCTGTTCACCAGCGCGGCGGACGAACCGCAGAAGGCCGACTGGAAGTTTCTCTACCTCGATTTCGCCCGCGAAGGGGTGATCGAGCACATCGTCAGCGAATACGCCTTCAGTGGGATCCAGGTCCATTTCTGCAAGGCGTCGATCCGCAATTCGGTGTTTCGTCACAACATCGACGGCGTGCGCTTTTCCACCGTCAACCTCGAGGTAGCGGGGAACCTCATTCACGAAAACACTCACGGCCTGCGTTACGAGGAACGGCGCGGGCGCGCCTATGTCCACCACAACGAGATCCGCGGCAACGACATCGGCATCTTCGTGGTGACCCGCTCCGACGACAACAGCCTCATCACCCGCAACAACATCACCGGCAGCCGCCTCTATCAGGTCAAGCTCGGCCTCGATCAGCACGGCGATGTGACCTTTCCCGCCAACTGGTGGGGCACAGCCGATCCCTCGAAAATAGCGAAATCTTTTCTCGACCATTCCTTCGATCCCGCACTGGGGAAAGTTCACGCTCTCCAGCCTCTTGCCGAACCTGTGGTTTTGATCCCGAATCGATAAACTTCTCGTCTCCCTCCTCATCCTCATTTTTACCTTTCTGATCTTCTCGTCTCAGGCATCTCAAGTTAATAAAAAATATCAAATTTCTTATCGCCATTAATAGATTTTATAATTTTTGGTATACGATAAGATGGATCGGTATATAAAATATTTCATTTCTAAATGTTCGGAATGATACACAAATTTAACGAAAAGCTATTGGCCCATATGTTGCATGAAAAGTTTTTGTGCTTTAGGGTTTAAGACTTTATTGGTCGGAAAAGCCTAAAAAATAAAAGAAATATTATTAATGCAATTCTTGTTTTGTTTTTTTCTTGGCTCGTGATTTGACGAAGTGTTGGCGATATGGCGGATGGGGGAGCTGTTTTGACTTGTGACGGAAATACAGATTCCGCATGTCAGTAAACAGAGGCAGAGCATGATAGGTTTTCGAAGCCAAATGATTGGATGGGCTATTTTCGTGCTTGCGCTGGCATGGCTTCCGGCGGAAACGGTACGCGCCATCGAAGTGCATAATTTTGACTGCAAGAATTGCCATAAACTCGGTGTTTCCTACAACGAGTTGGGCAACGCCACCACCAATGTCTGCCTTGAGTGCCACAAGGACAACCCGCCGACGGTCAACATGCTCGACGGCAGCAGCGCCACGCCTGATGGCCTTTTTGCGCCCACCGATGCCAGCAACGCCATGGGATCCTACCCTTCAGGGCTGTCCGAAAGCAGCGGTCAGCGGTCCCAGTCCTCCCATATTTGGGCGGCGCGCGATGTTAACAAAGCCGCGGGAGCTCAGTCGCCGAGCAGTCGCGTATTTTACGGTCGCTACGGCATTTCCACCGGCAAGGTCACCTGCCAGCGCTGCCATGACCCGCACAGCCGCGACGCCACCAATACCAAAATCCTGCGGCTCGGCACCGGCAGTCGTGAGCAGATGTGCATCGACTGTCATGCCCCCTGGAACATCGACAACACGGATCACGGCCTGCTGAGTCATCCCATGGTCGCGGATTACGCCGCTGTGCAGGGCGCCAACCCGGGTAAGTACCGGGCTCCTGCTGACGTCGCTGCAGCGGCGGGCGAGGTGACGCTGGTGGACGGCAAGGTCTCCTGTTCTTCCTGTCACGGTGTGCATTTTGTCGATTCAGACGGTGCGACTATTGATGGGATTGGGCAGACCCTGAGCGCCGGCGACGGCAAATTGCTCAAGGCCGACGGACCGGCTGGGGATGATCAGTCAATGCTGTGCCAGGCCTGTCATTCCTATAAAGCTCACGGCAGCGCCACTGAAACGGTGGGTTGTCTGGTATGCCACAGTGGGCATTCCTACAACGGAGGCAGTCCCAATTACTATGTCCTCCGGGGGCAGGCTGAAACCACCACCTATGGGGCGGTCAACTCGTTAGCCTATGCCGATTTGACCGCCGATCTCGGCGGCACCTCGACCACCGACCAGCTGTGGGCGGGCAGCGCCGGCAGCGCCGATGGGTACTGCGAGCGCTGCCATGGGGATCTGACGACTATGCCCGGCAGCAGTCGGACCCATGTGGAGGGCGAGAATTGCCTGGAGTGTCATGCCCACAATGGCGATGGGATGACCTACGCCTTCGAGGCCAATTGTACCGATTGCCACGGTTGGCCTCCATCCGACGACACCCAGGCCGGGCCTTCCGGATATGCCTTTGTGACATCGCCGGCCCGCGATTATTCAGCGGACGCCAACTACAAGGCCGAGAGCGCCACAGCGCATACCACCCACACCGGCTCGACAAGTGCCTACGGCATGTCCTGCGGGCGCTGTCATGACGACGATTTCGCCACCACCCATAACGACGGCAATTACCAGAATGTCTTTACCGGCACTACAGCGGACAGTGTCAGCAGTGCCGGCGGCGTTCTCAGCCCCGTTTACAACAAGACAGACCCGGGGACCTGTTCCAACGTCTACTGTCACAGCAACGGCGGAAAACGAAACGCATCCGGTGCCAAACAGAGCGCTGATTTTACTACCGTTGACGTGACCTGGACGGGGCAGAGCATCGCTGCCTGTGACGCCTGCCACGGCAACGGCAGCGCCACCATGGGGACAAGCAACAACTCACCCCGCCACATCGCTCACCTCGACCGGGGTTATTCCTGCAATATCTGCCATCAGGCCACCGCCGCCAACGCCACGACTCTGGCTGCCAACGCGGCAGGCGGCAGCCATGTCGACGGCGGGGTCGATATCGTCTTCGACTCGTCCCACAATCTTGGCGCAGGTTTCATGGGGAGCGGCACTTATGACGCGACTGCCGGCACCTGCGCAGTTTACTGCCACTCCGACGGCAAGGGCAATTATGCCACTGCCAATGCCGATTGGGACCTCGCCTCAGGTGGGGCCTGCCATTTCTGCCACGGCCATGACGCCGGGTCCACCAATCCGCTGACTTCAGGCAGCCACATGACGCATATCGACGACAGCGACGACGAGATCGGCCGCAGCCTGGGCTGCGTCGAATGTCACAGCAACACGGTCAGCGACAACAGCACCATCGCCACCGCGGCCAACCATATCAATGGCGCTTTCACCCTTGGCATCCAGATGGATGGGAGCAAGACCGATTGCACCGATATCTACTGTCACAGCGACGGCAACGCCGGCAATCTCGTTTACCGCGACCGGGCCTGGGGAAGTGCCCCCATCTCCTGCGACGGCTGTCATGGCGACGGCAGCGGCAAATCCTATCCCGCGTATGCCAACGGCGGCGTGGCGCAGATCAACTCCAACAGCCATGAGGCCCATGCCGGCAACGCCGGTTTCACCTGCGCCGAGTGTCACAGCGCCACAGCGACGGGTAGCGGACTCAAGACCGGTGGGACCCTGACGCATCTCGATGAAACCATCGATGTCGCCGGCCCTCAGTTCACCTGGGATTCCGCGACCCGTACCTGCAGCAACATCGCCTGTCATTTCAACAATGGCGCGCAGTGGGGGGAAACTCTGACCTGCACCTCCTGTCACAACAACGGCACCGACGACGGCCAGTTGACGAATGCCGTGCCGACAGGCAGCAGTGAAATTCATGCCACCCATTACAATGCGGCAGGTACTTATGTCGGCGGCTGTGCGGGGTGCCACGGCAGCGGCGCGACCACCGCCAGTCATGCGGGTCATGCCGACCTCAGTACGACCCTGGTCAACCTGACCTATTCCACGATCGATAAGAACTGCACTAATTCCTGCCACCTGGCGGGCTCTGTCAATCTGTGGAGCGCCGGCCAGAGCCTGGCCTGCAGTGACTGCCATGGGTCGGGTAAGTCCCTTGACTCTGGGGACAACCCGCCGGTCAGCGGTTCCCATGCCGCCCATGTCGTCAGCGCTGCAGGCGCCTATGGCAGCACGGCGAACTCATCCACCGCTGCTGTTTATGACTTCGGCTGCGGCAAATGCCACGGCAGCGTTGATGC
>JAXHUR010000098.1:0-8993 GCA_034189505.1 Thermodesulfobacteriota bacterium
ACCGGCAACGGCTCACCGGTGTTGATGGCGCAGCGAAAGCCGCCTGACGCATACGGCAGCGCCGGCTCGGCCTTGCCGCGGATCACCGTGCTGCTGCCTCCGGGGGAATTGAAGACGCTGCCGCCGCGATAGACTTTTTTTTCGCCGCGCTGCGGCCCCTGGGGGTTTTCCCTGGGTGAGCGGGCGTAATAATCGGGAGCATACCAGTCGGCTACCCATTCGGAGATGTTGCCGCTCATATCGTAGAGCCCCAATGGGTTTGGGGGGAATTTTCCCGGGGGATAGGGATAACGATTGGATTCGTCGGTGTAATTGACCCCGGGTTCGATATAACCGGTATCGGTGGCAAAAGGCACGATTTTGCCGCGGCTGAGGTCGGTTTCAATGGCACTGGTGGTTTTGGCGCGGGGGGCAAAGGGGCGTTCTACATCACTTATGATCATGGGAAATTCATCATTCGCGCCAGGGCGGCGGATCGGCTTCCACCGGAGCACAGAATGGTTCGCTTTCTTTGAAGTGGTCATCAGGGCCGAAGCCCGGAGCGCTGTGCCGCAGATAAAGGTCATCGACATCTTTGATTGCCATGCCCTTCCCCTCTCATTTTCTCATTATAATTTCAATGGAACCGGTAATTTGCCATGGGGAGGCAGTTTTGACAAGGGGAAATAAGGAGAACGGATCATAAAGAAGATATCGATACTCGCCCTGTTGATGACAGTCATTTTTACCTGTCCTGTATTGAGTAAAAGCAACCCGAGACCGGCGGCTGGGGCTTCGCCCGCTGGCTCGGCATAAAGCTAGCCCTCAAGCCAATGGGGTCGAGGAGAGTTCTGGTGCGTACTGACCCAGCCGCCGCTTTTTCTCGAGCGTTTTATCTACGGCCTGACGGAGCGACTCCAGTTGCTTTTGCCCTTCCGGCGACGGGGTCGCTCTTTTGGTCGTATTCATCGTTTGGCCTCCTCAAGCAGAAGCTGGAAATATGGCAACCCGGCTTTAGTTTGAAGTAGAAACCCACACACTGTGAGTGTGGATTCTTTACACTTCGAATCAGCCGCCAAGGAAGGGATGCTTGCATGAAACTACGCAGACCGCTGATCGACCTGCCGATCCGCTACAAAATTTTCGCCGCCTGCGCGGCTTTGTTTTTACCCTTTGCCATTCTGGCCGGTATATTCTCCTACTCAGTAATGCACAAGGCGCTCGCGGTGCAGATCGACCGCGAATTGAGCAATTCGACCGAATCGATGCGCAACCTGGTGCAAACCTCTGTCGATCTCTCGATCCGCAACTATCTGCGTTCAGTGGCAGAGAAGAATCGCGAAATCGTCAACCTTTTCTACCGGCAGCAGCTCAGCGGAAAACTCAGCGAAACCGAAGCCAGAACCCGTGCAACGGAGGTGCTGCTCAGTCAGAAGATTGACAAGAGCGGTTACATCTACTGCCTCGACAGCACCGGAACGATTACCGTTCACCCCGAACCGGGAGTGCTGGGTCGCAATCTGGCCGAGATCCCCTTTATCATCGAACAGATGCAGCGCAAGAATGGTTACATAGAATATGACTGGAAGAACCCCGGAGACGTCAAAGCCAAGCCGAAGGCGCTATGGATGAGTTATTTTCAGCCCTGGGACTGGATTATCTCTGCGACCGCCTACCGGGATGAATTCGACCAGGTGGTCAACATCGATGATTTCCGTGAGAGCATTGAATCGTTCAGGTTGATGGGCAGCGGCTATTCTTATGTCCTCAATTTGGCCGGGGATCTGATCGTTCACCCGCTGCTGCAAAACGCAAATGTCTTCGCCAGCGGGCTAGAAACCCCGGATTATTTCTTTAAAACCTTGCTCACCCAGCGGAAAGGGCGACTCTATTATGACTGGAAAAATCCCGGAGAGAGTCGTCCGCGACAAAAGGTAGTGGTCTTCGACTATGTCCCTGAAGTCGACTGGGTCGTTGCCTCTTCCGCTTACCTTGACGATATCTACCGTCCGTTGCACATTTTACGCAACATGGCCATTCTGATCGGCAGCCTCTGTCTGCTCGGTGGAAGCCTGGTGGCGATGCGGATCAGCTCCTCGATTACCCGCCCGCTCAGAGAACTGACCGAACGCTTCGCCGTTGGGGCAACCGGCGATTATTCTGTGCGTATGGAACAACAGAGCAAAGATGAGATCGGCAAGTTGGCAAGATTCTTCAACAGTTTCATGGAACAGCTCGACCGTGAAACGCGTGAGCGCAAACGGCTGGAACGCCAGATTAGCGAGGCCGATGACCAGGAGCGCATCCGCATGGGACAGGATCTGCACGATGACTTGGCGCCGCACCTGATCGGAACCGAGGTGTTGTGCCGGAGTCTGCACAAAAAGTTGCTGCTTCAGGCCCCGGAGCAGGCAGAGCAGGCAGAAACCATTCGGGCTTTGATCTCCGAGGCGACGCAGAAGACCCGGGCGCTCGCGCGCGGACTCTGTTCAATCCATCTTGGCGAGGAGGGTCTGCGCTTTGCGTTGAACGAATTCGCCGGGACGGTCGCTTCGATCTTCCCCGTCACCTGTCGGGTGTCGGGAAAAGGGGAGGTCGAGCTGCCGAAAGCGGTCGCCATCCATATCTACCGGATTGCACAGGAGGCTATCCAGAATGCGATCAAGCACGCCAAAGCACAGCATATAGAAGTTATTTTGGAGCAAGACTCCGAGCGGTTGCTGCTGGAGGTTCACGATGATGGTATGGGTTTTGCGGTAAATGACCCGCCTGACGGCATGGGCTTGCAGATCATGCAGTTCCGGGCACGAATCATAGACGCCGAACTCGCCATCGAGAGCCGCATCGAACAAGGTACGGTTGTGCGCCTGATCCTGAAGAACATGAAAGAGAGCTGACATGGCCACCGATAATAAAGCAGGGGTCATCAAGATCCTTCTGGTTGAAGACCACCCGGTATTCCGTCTTGGTCTGCGTGAGTTGATAGAGCAGGAGCCGGACTTGCTGGTCTGCGGCGAGGCGAAAAATGTCGGCGAAGGCTGGGAACAGGTTAGCCGCGAGCAGCCGGACCTGGTGATCGTCGATATCTCGCTGGACGGGCGCAACGGCCTGGAGCTGGTCAAGCAACTGAAGAAGCAGATTCCGCAGTTGCCGGCGCTGGTACTGTCGATGTACGAGGAATCACTCTACGCTGAACGGGCTCTGCAGGCCGGGGCACGCGGCTATATTATGAAGCACGAGACCGCCGATCTGATCATCGACGTGATCCGCAAGGTGTGCGCCGGCGAGGTCTATCTGAGCGCCAAGATGACCAGTGAGATTCTGGCCAAGATGGCCGGAGGCACCCACAGTCAGTCGCCGCACCAGTGCCTGACAAGCCGCGAGCTGGAGGTCTTCGAGATGATCGGCCACGGCCTGACCACCAAGGAAATCTCAACAAAACTCTGCCTCAGCACCAAGACCATTGGCACATATCGTGAGCGGATCAAAGAAAAACTCAACCTGCGCAACACCTCAGCGTTAAGCCACCGGGCGGTACAGTGGGTGGAACAGCAGGAGCACCGCGAATAAAACCTCTCGCGGGGATTTTTCGCCCTTTGAGCGCCGTGCCGCAGCCTCCACTCTTTCGCAACCCCCTGCCCATATCCAATTCTGTCCGACAGACTCCCTGGCTCAAAACCACCCCAATCTCATCGCTCCACTCCAGCTTTCTTCCTGACATGCAATAAGATCCGGCGGTAGGTTTGGTACCTACTTGCAGCAAGTCCTGCACCTACACCAGGAAAGGGTTGCTCCTGATTGGCCAACTGAAAGTTTTTCTCTATGATGCAAGCATCTGTCGAGATTTAGAACGATATTATAAATCCTTCAAAGCGCCTATACGCCTGGCCAGTCGTACTATTAACCGGTGACGCTTTTAAACGTGTTTCAACGTTGTACAAATGAAGTTTTACATGACCGAGCTATGCAGAGAGATCTACTGGAACATCGGTCACGGGGCGAAGGTTCTGGTACCGATGTTTCTGGTGACCCTGCCGGCACTGGCGCTGGTAGTCGGCGCTATCATCGAGCGACGCAAAATCTACCTCCAAGGTCGGCCGTTGCAGCGCCTCGATCGGCTTTCGGATCGAATCGACATCCTCTTCAGGAACGTCATGCTCCAGTGCGGGGCGGTGGGGCCGGCACCGCCCATGGTCTTTTCTTCTGGGGATTCTTCCTGCTGCGCTCCGGCCGGATCAATATCGAGCGAGTCATCATGGTGACGGCGACCGGCCAGCCGGTGCTGGTCTCCAACTTATCCCTTCTGCCTGACGATGTTCGAAGACGGCAACAAGGGAGCCGACCAGGAGGGAACCCTGGCCGTCAAAGATCTTGCCGAACTGCTGGTCGAACGCCGGATATGACTCTTTTGCCACGGGAGTCTTCGTTTTTCAGATGGCCCCCCTCTCTGCGGGGAGCTTCCGTGGCCTTTTTCAACTTTCGCCAAGCAGGCGGTTCATAACGGCCTGGAGATGGATCTCGACCGGGCCAACCATTACGAGTCCGAGTTGTTCGCGCTCTGCTTCGCCAGCCCGGAGCAACAGGAAGGGATGGCGGCGTTTCTGGAAAAACGACCGGCTCGTTTTCGCCCGCTGTGAGCGACCGCCGGTGACTTGGGAAATCTTTTGCATAGGAGAACAGCGATGATTTTTGAACTGACAGACGAACACAAGTTGATGCGTCAGATGGTGCGGGAATTCGCCGAGGCCGAGATCGCCCCCGGCGTCGCCGAACGCGACGAAGAGGAACGTTTCGACCGTGAGCTGATGTACGACAAGCTCGGCGAACTGGGGTTGACCGGGATTGTCTTTCCTGAGAAATACGGCGGCGCAGAAGCCGATTATCTCAGCTACGCGATCGCGGTTGAGGAGCTGTCGCGGGTCTGCGCCTCGACCGGTGTGACCCTCTCGGCTCACCTTTCCCTGGGTGCAAATCCGATCTATCTGTTCGGCACCGAGGAGCAGAAGCAGAAATACCTCGTACCGCTTGCCGAGGGGAGCAAAATGGGCGCTTTTGGCCTGACCGAAAACTCGGCCGGCTCCGACGCCGGAGGTACCCGCACCACCGCAACCCCCGACGGCGATGCGTGGGTGCTCAATGGCAGTAAGATCTTCATTACCAACGGCGGCGACGCAGAAATCTACGTGGTCTTCGCCCGCAGTGACAAGGAAGCGCAGAAGCACCACGGTATCAGCGCCTTCATCGTCGAGAAGGATACTCCCGGTTTCTCCTTCGGCAAGAAGGAACAGAAGATGGGGATCCGCTCCTCGCCAACCATGGAACTGGTTTTCGACAACTGCCGGATCCCGGCAGAAAACCTGCTCGGCAAGGAGGGGAGCGGCTTCAAGATCGCCATGAAGACTCTCGACGGCGGCCGCATCGGGATCGCCTCTCAGGCTCTCGGGATTGCTCAGGGTGCTTTTGACGCGGCCCTCGCCTATTCCAAGGAGCGCAAGCAATTTGGCCAGACAATCAGCGACTTCCAGGCCGTGCAGTTCAAGCTCGCCGATATGGCGACCGAAATCGAGGCGGCGCGGCTGCTGGTCTATCAGTCTGCCTACAAGGCAAGTGCCGGCCAGCCCTACAGCAAGGAGTCGGCGATGGCCAAGATGTACGCGTCAGACGTCGCCATGCGGATCTCGACTGAGGCGGTACAGATCTTCGGCGGGTACGGCTTCACCCGTGAATTTCCGGTTGAGCGGATGATGCGCGATGCCAAGATCACCCAGATCTACGAGGGGACCAATGAGGTGCAGCGGGTCGTTATCGGAGCCGCCCTCACTCGCGGTTAAAACTAACACTCTCATCAATTCAGCGAAGGAGACAGTCATGTCCAAGTGGCAGAAAACGTATCAGGAGAAGCTGGTCAGTGCGACGGAGGCCGCGGCGGCCATAGAATCGGGCGATCATATCTGGTTCCCGGTCGGGGCCGGAGAGCCCAACACCTTTCTCAAGGCGCTGGTCGAGCGTAAATCGGAGCTGCGTGATGTCACCACTCATCAGATTCTTGCGGTCCGTCCCTGGTATTTCGAACAGGAGACCGCCCCTCACATTAAACACAATTCCTGGTTCACCAGCGGAGCATCACGCAAGGCGGTACAGGGCGGCTGGGCCGATTTCACCCCCAACTATTTCCATGAGATCCCCAAAATGATTCGTGACTACTGGCCGGCCGACGCCATCGGCGCCGTCGTTTCGCCGATGGACGAGCACGGCTATTTCAGTATGAGCCTCGGCGTCGACTATACCTGGGAGGCACTGAAAAAGGCGCGCAAGGTTATTTTTGAGGTCAACCCTCAGGCACCGCGCTGCTTCGGTAACTGTCAGGTACATATCTCCCAGGTGACGCACCTGGTTGAGTGTAGCGAGCCGTTGCCTGATCTGCCGATCCCGACCCTGACCGATGAGGATAAAGCCATCGGAGGTTACGTCGCCGAGATGATCGCGGACGGCTCGACCCTGCAGATCGGCTTCGGCGGAGTTCCCAATGCGGTCTGCCAGGCGCTCAAGAGCAAGCGCGACCTCGGCATCCACACCGAGATGGTCACCGAGGGGATCATGGAGCTCTGCGAGTGCGGCGCGGTCAACAATTCGCAGAAAACCATCAACCGCGGCAAACTGATCGGCACCTTTGCCTGGGGAACCGGCAAACTCTACGAATTCATGCACAACAACCCGATGATCGAGATGCACCCGGTCGACTACACCAACGACCCCTACCTCATCGGCCAGCACGATAATATGATCGCGATCAATGCCACCATTGAGGTCGACTTGCTCGGTCAATGCTGTTCGGAGTCGATGGGGACCAAACAGTGGAGTGCCACCGGCGGCCAGGCCGATTTCTTCAAGGGGGCCAACCGCTCTCGTGGTGGAAAGGGGTTTGTCACTACCCCCTCGACAGCCAAAGGGGGAACGATCTCGCGTATCGTGCCGACTCTGCAACCGGGGGCGGTCGTAACCACCAGTAAGAACGACGTCGATCATGTGGTGACCGAGTTCGGGGTTGCCAAGTTACGCGGCAGGACGGCCCGGCAACGAGCCGAGGCGCTGATCGCCATCGCCCATCCCGATTTTCGCGACCAGCTGCGCCATGCAGCGCGAAAGATGTGCCTTCTTTAGTTGTCGCAAGAGCCTGGGACCATCATGGCTCGGGACCCGCTCGGTTGCCGCGAAATCCCCCGGCAGCCCTTTTTCGCAAGGAGGTGAACAGGTGACAAAACAAACAACTGTCGTGTGCAATCGGCGCGCAAGCGCAAGGGACTGCCCGACTTTCCCTGCAAATCGGTCGGGATGGTCGAACACAGCGAATTCGCCCGCACTATTGACCCACGTATCGTAACCCGCTGCCTCGTTTGTCCTCCAGACGCCCACCCCGAATCGTTCTGGTGTGCCTGGGGATTTTGCATCACCAGCGGCGAGGAGCCTTAACCCATTAGCGATTGGTCTGCCTTGGCGTGAATTCAATTAAAAGGATTATTTAAATCAAAAGGAGAACTTTCATGCATGTTTTCAAACGTAAAGATGGAGAAGAGCAGCCGTATTGGCCCCTGGGCCCCTTCAAGGTACGCTTACCGTTCGTGCATTATCGCTGGGAGATGGTCGAGTTCATCCAGGCGCTGATCTTGTTCGTGGTCAGTCTGGCAATGATCCCGCTGCTGGAAAAATATCTCGGTCTGCCTTACGACGTCGCTTTGGCCTACGTCTTCGTCTGCGGCATCGGCTTCATGCTGCCGGCGTTGCTCGGCGTTTCCTTTGTACCGGGCTGGATAACCCCGGCGATCCCGGTGGTCCTGTTGCACCTCGGCAAGTTCGAGCCGGGACCGCAGGCGATCAAGGCCCTGGTCGCCCTGCAGCTGGAGGTTTTCCTGATCTTCTTCGTGCTCGGAATTACCGGCTGGGGCGGACGCATCGTAAGGATGATTCCCCATTCGCTCAAGGCCGGCATACTGATCGGCGCCGGCGTCGCCGCACTGATCGGTGAGTTCAAGGCGAGCGGGCGAGTAACCAGCACCCCGATATCACTGACCATCGGTGGAATGATCTGCATCTATATGATGTTCTCCGTCTCTTTCAAATCGCTGGCGGAAAAAAATAAACTGGCCAGCCTGGTGCGAAAGTTCGGCATGGTCCCGGCGATGGTCATCGCCATGGCGGTCGGTTGGATCACCAAGGAGTTTCCAGTTCCCGACATCCAGTTCGGCTTTACCCACCCAGCCTTCAGCGAGATGCTCAACTACCTGCCGATCACCCTCGGCATGCCGAACCTCAACATGTTTTTGGCGGCGGTCCCGACCGCCATCATCGCCTATATTATCGCCTTCGGCGACATCGTTGTCGGTGGTGCCCTGATCGGCCGGGCGAATAATCTCCGCCCCGACGAGGAGATCGACTACAACCCCGACCGGCTGCACCTGGTAACCGCCCTGCGCAACCTGTTACACGCCTTTTTCGCTCCCTACCCAGGACTGGCGGGACCGATCTGGACGGCGGTCACGGCGACCGTTGCCGAACGCTACACTACCGGTCGCAAATCGATGGATTCGATTTTCAGCGGCGCGGGCACTTTCTGGATCGCCGGATTTTTGGCCCTGTTTATTCTGCCACTGGTGACCATCTTCAAACCGGTGCTGGCGATCGGATTGTCATTGACCCTGATCCTGACCGGTTACCTCTGTATTCAGGTCGGCATAGAACAGACCGAAAACAGTACCCAACGCGGGGTTGCAGGCATTGTTGCCATGATACTGGCAACCTATGGCGCCGCCTGGGGCCTTGGGGCCGGGCTGGTGCTCTATTTCCTTGTGGAAAAGAAGAACATCATGGCACGGGAAAGCGAAGCTAAGGTGTCGCCACAGGAGACATGAAAAGACAAGCAGAAGGATTGCCATCAGAACCCCCCGACACCATTAAAAAAGCCCGGCCGATGCCGGGCTTTTTTAATGGTGTCCGTTTAAGAAAACTTGGGGTGGAAC
>JAXHUR010000099.1:0-8734 GCA_034189505.1 Thermodesulfobacteriota bacterium
TTTGGCTTACTTTCGGTGTGATATGGCTTGTTCCTGTGTTCATCGCCCAGGCCGCGAGTATCCCGAACATTGTCTCGATGGGGCATATCGATGAAGGGATGTCCGTGCCTACCGATCTGGCGATGGACGGTGAGGGGAACCTTTATGTGGCTGAGCCGCGGTCCAAAACCGTGGTCAAGTACGACCCCTATGGAAAGCCTGTGCAAACACTGGGTCCTTTGCCGGTGGCGGTGGCTTCTCTCGCGGTGCATACGGATTCCGACGGTAGGATCACTCTCTATGGTGGCGGCGAATCGGCGGTGCTGCGCATGAATGCCGACGGGGAGGTTCTCGGTTATGTCGGCGGAGGTCCCAATGCCTTTGAACGCGCTTTCGATCTGGCTGTGGATCACCAGGGCTTTCTGTTCGTGGCGGACAGCCAGTCCCGGCAGATCAGCGTATTCGATGGCACTGGTAATCTGCAGTTCCGTTTCGGATCGCCCGGCACAGGCGACAGCCAGTTCTCCACTCTGACCGCCATGGAAGTCGACCCCTATGCCGAAGAAATTTATGTCGCCGACAATTACGCTGAAGGGTCCACTGTCGAGCCCAGAATCCGTGTTTTCGATTTCAGTGGGAATTACAAGCGATCCTTGCCGGCCAAGTCCGGTTTCGGCTCTTCGGCTCTTGTTTCTTTTGGCGGAATGGCCTTCGATGATCAGGGGCGCGGCTATTTTCTGGACAGTCTGAAGAATCAGATCCGTATTCTTGAACTTCCTTCCACCTTTCTTAAAGTCCACTCTTCCTCCGGATACAATGCGGGGCAGCTGGTGGCGCCATCTTCTGCGGTCTATGATGATATCAACAGTCGTCTACTGGTGTTGTGCCCCGACGGACGCATCGAGCTGTTCGGGGTCGATGGCGGTTCCAATCCGGTCAAACTCAACAGCCCGCCACAGGTGCCGGTGCCCGTTTCGCCTCTTGGCGGCAGCGAGGTCGCTACTCTGCGCCCGACTCTGATTTTTGACAATGCCCGGGATGGGGATGACGATCTTTTGACTTATAATGTCCAGGTGTGGCGGGACGGAGAAGTCGTGATAGAAAGCATCGATGTTTCCGAAGGGGCTTCGCAGACCAGTGTGGTGGTTACGCAGGATCTTGAAGAGAATATGGAGCATACCTGGCGGGTTCAGGCTTTCGACGGCACTGATGTCAGTGACTGGAGCGCTCTTGAGCGGTTTTATGTCAATGCAGAGCAGGAAGCACCCAGCCGGCCGGTGATTATCCGCCCTGAGCAGGGAGATGCGATCAAGGTGGAGGATTCCCTGATGTGGGACGTATCCCTGGACCCCGACCCTTCGGATAAAGTCAGCTATCGGATTGTGCTGTTCGCCGGTGCGGGAGAGACCGAGCCGCTGATCGAACAGCAGGTTGAGGCCACGACTGTCACGCTGGCCGACCTTTCCTCTTCCCTTTCTCTCAGGGTGGGACAGACCTATTACCTGCAGGTGCAGGCGATGGATGAACATGGTGAGAGATCCGAACCGAGCGAGCGGCGCGAGTTTGTCTATGGCGCGAGCGTACTGCGGGTCAGGGCCAACCTGCCGGGATGCCGCGTTTATCTCGGCGGCAACCATGGCTATCCCGGACGCTATCTGGGGGAGACGCCCCTTGAGATTTCCGAACTTGCTCCCGGCACATACACGCTGGTGGTCGAGCGGGCAGGGTGCGAACCTGAAGTGCGCCAGGTCGAAGTGGTTGCCGCACAGGAGACACTGGCTTTATTTGATCTGCGCCCACTGCTGATCCCGGAGGATTTTGTTCGGCGTGCGGTCACTTTAACGAGCGGTGGCGGTGACTTGGCAGCGCCGTTTCTGATGGATTGGGATGGTGACGGCTCTCTCGATCTGCTGGCGGCCGATCGCTCTGGGCGCGTGTTGCTGTTCTTTGGTTCTGAAGCCGGGATCGATTTCTACGACTCCGCTCAGGTTCTTCCGCTGCCGCTGATTCCCGGGGCTACCCCCTTTGTCGCGGACTGGAACAACGATCAGATCCCCGATCTGCTGGTGGGCGGCCAGGATGGCAGCGTGCGTCTGTTTCGCGCAAGCACCGCAGCGGCAGGAGGGATCTCTTTTGATGGCGGCAGCTATCTGCAGGCCAACGGCGCGCCTTTAGCCGTAGCGTTCGATGCGGTTCCCGTTGTGGTCGACTTCAATCTCGATGGCGCCAAGGATCTGGTCGTGGGTGACGGAGACGGAGAGGTGCGGTTGTTTCTCAACCAGGGCAGCGATGCCGCTCCGCAACTTGCGCAGGGAGTCCTGCTGAAAAAATTTGCTGCTGCTGCTGCGCCGTTTTTTGCCGATCTTGACGGGGATGGCCGCCGCGATCTGGTCGTTGCCGCAGGCGGTGAAATAGACGGTTTTTCGATCCATGGCGCGAATGACCTCTCTTATTTGTCCGGGATTAATCTTTCTGTGAGCGAAGGGGTGCGAAAAGGCACCGCTTTGCTCCCGGACGTGGCCCAGGCCGAGGAGGTCTACGACAAGCGCCGCAAGAAAAGCAAGGCACCCAAGAAAACCGAAAATTTCATGCCCGACGTGCGCCGTATTTTCATCGCCGACCTTGATGAGGGGGCGGGCAAGGACATGATGGTGGTGGATGATGAAGGGATGATCTATTTTCTGGAAGCGCAGGGGGAAAAACTCAGCCCGCGCTTCATCGAGGCCTTGCAGGAGAAGCTTGATTTTATGATGGAAAATTATTCTGCTCCTGTGGCCATATGTCGTGAAATCAGTTCCATTCTTGCAGACGGATTCTTCGGTCGTGCAAGTGACCTGTTCCAAGAATGGGCGGAAACTGTGCCCGCGGAGACGGAGTTGGGAATGCAGGTTGGTGAATTGCGGTCCCTGCTACCGCATCCAAGCGACAAGGTTTGGTAAAATCAATGAAAGACTTGCGAGAAAAGGATGTGTCGGTTTATTCTTTCACTTAGGAACTGGCAACATGGCAACATTCTCGTGCTGGAGTTTCGGGCCATCATGATGCGTATTATTCCATTAATTTTTTTAACCTTTCTGTTGTTCCAGGTGCAGGCTCTCGCTATTATGGGACCGCAGGGAGTCAGCAAAACTGCTCATAACCTCTCCACCGAGGATGGCGGAACTCTGGATTACTACATATCCGACAACGAAGATGAAATCTGCATCTTTTGTCACACGCCCCATGGCGGTTCTCTTGATGGCCCCCTCTGGAACCGCAGTTCCCCGGGTAACAGTACCTTCACCCACTACAGTACGACCACTCTCGATTCCATCGGTGCCGGTGCCTCCCGGGTTCTCAGTGACGAATCGCTGATCTGCATGAGCTGTCACGATGGAGCCATGGCGATCAATCATGTTCTAAATCCCAGTAATCGCACCGGCACCCAGCCGACTGTCAATGGAAGCACGGATCAGCAGATTGTCACGATTCCTGGTGCGATCGGGGGCGTGATCGGCAAATCCCTTGCGGACGAGACGTCATCCACCGACCTGACCGACGATCACCCCATCTCCTTCAGCTATGATGATGTCTTGGCTTACTACACTTCGGCTGGAAGGGGGATTCAATTGCATGACGTAACTACTGCCGTTGGTTCCGGCGTCCGCTTTTATGGTTCGGGTAATCGCGTCGAATGCGGTTCCTGTCACGACCCTCATGTCAACTATGATTCGGGCATTCCGGACGGCAATGATCCCACCGCAGATGAAGCTTACCGTCCTTTTTTGATCACCCCGAACGACGGCAGCAAGCTGTGTCTGGCCTGTCACAACAAGTGATTTTTCACACCTTTTTCCTGTTCCGTATGTTTTCCTTCTCTCTGAATTGAATCCGACCGTTCTGCTAAGGTTGACTTCCTGCCTTCTTTTGACTGATAACTTTGGTAGTTCAATGTTTGGGAGGGTGACCATGCGGTTCTATTTTCTTCTTTGCTTGTTTTTTCTTCTTTCTCTTTCCGCCACTGCAGCCCAGCAATCTCCACAAGGCTCAGTCAAGGGTCGTGTGGCGGTTGATGGTGAAAGTGCTGATATTAGCGGAGTGGCGGCGTTGTGGGATGTGGCTTCGGGTAAGGTTCCCGACCCCCGCAGGTATATTGTGGTTCCCGCCGCGGTGACTCCTCTTTCTGCTGAGGGGCACTTCGAATTGAAAGCGACCCCGGGCAAGTATTATCTGGGCGCCATTGTGCGTAAAACCGCCGGCCCTGTCGTAGGACCTCCCCGGCCGGGTGATCGCGTCATGATGAGCCCCGATGCGCAGGGTGGTTCACTTAAGGTTGAAATCAAAGAAGGAGAGACGCTGGATGTCGGCCTGCAACAGGCGGGGTGGATCTATGAAGGGTTTGCGCCCGAGGCGGAACTGGCTCTGACAGGTGTCGTGCGCGATGTGAGCGGTAAACCGGTGTCCGGTTTGCTGGTTTTTGCCTTTGCTGATGCCGCCATGTCGACGCAGCCGGTCGCGGTTTCCGACCGCACCGGCGAAGACGGCGTTTACCTTCTGCGACTTAATGGCTCGAGGCCGGTTTTTCTGCGTGCCCGGGAGTCCTACGGAGGTGGTCCGTTGGCGGGCGGCGGTTATGTGGGCGTTTATGGCGGCCGGGACCCGCAGGCGGTCAAACCTCCAGAAAAAGGCCAGGTGTCTGGTCTCGATATCGAAGTGCTCCGGCTACCTCCCGCAGGGAACCGAGGGCAGGGCCGGCCGGAATCATCCCTTCAATAAGCACATAATTTTTCAGTTTTCTTTTCTCTTTTTTTTCAAGATAGCCTCCCTTTCTTTTCTGACTTTCCGCTCAAGTCACCTCTGTTCAGTTTTTTCGAGTGTCCATGAAGGGCCGCGCTTTTTTCAGAGCAAAACACACCCTTTTTGGTGGGAAACGGAGTGAAGTTTGCATGCTTGATTGGGTATAAAACTTTTTATTTCGAATATTAGTGAATTTAAATGACTTTTTGCTAAACTTGCTGCAGAGAAAATCTTCGATATTCGCCAATTGACGTACATGGTCGGTGTTTTGACGAAAAAGAGGGTTGCAGAGGCTTGATTTGAAGAGCCGGAATTGGAACATCATCGCATTTTGGGGATCGATCCTGGTTTTTCTGTGGATCGTCATGCCGGCGCATGCGATTGAAGTGCACAACTTCGATTGCAAGAACTGCCATAAGGTGGGTGTTTCTTACACAGACCTCGGTAACTCTGCAACCAATGTCTGCCTGGAGTGCCATAAAGACAACCCTCCTTCGGTTACTATGCTCGATGGGGCCAGTGCTACTCCCACAGGACTGTTCGCGCCCACCGACGCCAGCAATGCCATGGGGTCCTATCCCTCCGGCCTGACGGAGGGCAGTGGTGCCGGCGCCCAGACCTCCCACATGTGGGCGGGACGCGACGTTGTAGAGGCGGCCGGCGCGCAGGCGCCGAGCAGTCGCGTATTTTACGGCCGCTACGGGATTTCCACCGGCAAACTGACCTGCCAGCGCTGTCATGACCCCCACAGCCGCGATGCGGCAAATACCAAGATTCTGCGTCTGGGCACGAATGGCAAAGAGCAGATGTGCCTCGACTGCCATAAGCCCTGGAACCTGGACAACACCGATCATGGACTGTTGACGCATCCGGTCGTTTCAGACTACCAGGCGGTGTACGATGCCGCGCAGGATAAATACAGGAGTCCGGCCCAGGTGGCGGAAGCCCCGGGCGAAGTGACTCTGGTGGAGGGCGGAGTTTCGTGCTCCTCCTGCCATGGTGTGCATTTTACCGATTCCGACGGCACCACCACTGATGGCCCCGCGCAGCCTTTGAGTGAGGGGGACGGGAAACTTTTGCGTGCCGATGGCCCTGAGGGGATCGATCCGTCAGCGTTGTGCCAGGCCTGCCATGCCTACAAAGCCCATGGCAGTGGAACGGAAACTGTCGGCTGTCTGGTGTGTCACAGCGGCCATTCCTACAATGGCGGAACCCCCAATTACTATATTCTGCGGGGACAGGCTGAAACTGCGACTTATGGAGTCGTCAATTCTCTATCCTACCCCGACCTGGCAAGCGACCTGGGCGGAACCTCAAGCACGGTTCAATTGTGGGCCGGCAGCGCCGGAAGCGCAAACGGTTACTGCGAGCGCTGCCATGGTGAATTGGCCAGCATGCCCGGCAGCACCCGCATACACATCGAGGGTGAGGACTGCAGCGGCTGTCATGGGCACAATGCGGCTGGCAAGGATTACGCCTTCGGTGCCAACTGCACCGACTGCCACGGCTGGCCGCCCGCCACAACCACCGCCGGCGGACCAGACGGCTACGCCTTTGTCTCCGGCAGTCGTGATTACAGCAGCGACGCGAACTACAAACCGGAAAACACCACCGCTCATCTGACCCATGCCGGCTCCGCCAGCGGTTACGGACTGGCCTGCGCTCACTGCCACGACGATGATTTCGCCACGACTCATAATGACGGCAATTTCCAGAATGTGTTCAGCGGTGCCGGCGCCCATTCCGTCACCAGTGCCGGCGGCCTGCTCTCACCGAACTATGACAAGACGGGGGATGGAAGCTGCAGCAACGTCTATTGCCACAGCAACGGCGGCGGGCGCAATGCCTCCGGAACCAAGGTTCTGAGCGACTACACCACCCAGACCCTGTCCTGGGCCAATACCACGATCAGCAGCTGCGCAGCCTGTCATGGTAATGACTCCACAACCATGACAGACCTTGGCAATTCAAACGCGCATAATGCCCACCTCGATGCCGGGTATGCCTGCGTCGTCTGCCACGAACAGACCGCGCTCGACGCCGATAACCTGGTCGGCGGTGCCGAGTCGGGCCTGCATGTCAATGGCGCGGCGGACGTTCTCTTCGACAATGATTACGAATTGAGCACAGGCAATACACTAGGGGCGGGATCCTACGGCACGGACGGCAGCTGCGCGGTATACTGCCATTCCGACGGTCTCGGCACAACCGCCACTCCGGATTGGGACGATGCCGCCAGCGGTGCCTGCGGTAGTTGCCATGGAAACGCTCCGGAGAGCGGCTCTCATGCTCGGCACGTCAGCGACGAGAGCGGGCCTCAACTCGCCTGCAGCGCCTGTCATCCAACTAATTCCGATAATGCAACTCACGCTGAGCATGTCGACGGCAAGATCGATGTCACTGACGGCATCTGCGACAGCTGCCATGCGGTGGATGAGGGTGAAACCGTTCCTGTGTGGGGTAATGCCGGCACTCTGGATTGTCTGACCTGTCATGGCGGGGTCACACTCTCCATCATCGACGGCCAGACCGCCCCTGACAAATCGCCGGCGACGGGCAGCGGGCACAACCGTCCGAGCGCCGACGGGCCCTATCCTGTCTCCGATAATGCCGCGGCCGCCCGGGCCTGCCTCGACTGTCACGACGGCAGCGCGCCCGGGCATTTCGACGGCATCAGCGGCAATGACGCAAGAGTGATTGAGGGAGGCGCATTCCCGGCGGATTACAGTGTTGGCAGGAACGGTTTCTGTGCGGCCTGCCACGCCTCGATTCTGACTCATCAGAGTAAAGATTGCGTGGCCTGCCACGATCCGCACGGCACTGCCAATATCGAGATGGTTCATCGTGCGCAATCCGTGCAGAACGGCAAGGATCCCAGCGGCAGCGGCGCGTTCAGCGGAGACGTCGTCTTCACGGCGCGCACGGGCGCCGATTCCTTGGACGAACTCGATGACGGCGCCGGCGCCAACGCCGATGATATCTGCGCCACCTGCCACAGCAGCGCCAATGGCATCAGCCACAACAACCGCGAAGTCACCGGGCTGCACAGCGCCGGCGATATGCGCGGCAGTGACTGCAGCCAGTGCCACAGCCACGCAAAAACCTTCAGCCCGGTGGGAACCGCCTGCAACCAGTGCCATGGCAATCCCCCGAGCAGTGGCGCTCACGGGGCCCATGCGCTGGTGACCCTTCATACCGATGCGGAAGACCTCAGCGACTGCGAGGCCTGCCACACCGGCGCGGCGTCCTATAGCTACGATCCGGCCGGCGATCGCACCGACGGATACAATCACAGCTATTCAGTCGGGAGAAAGACAGTTCTGGCTTCGGCGGTGGGCTATGACGAGGCGACCCAGACCTGCGCGACAGCCTGCCATCTTTCAAGCGAGGCCGACGGAGCCTGGGACGACGCCGACGGACTGGCCTGCGATGCCTGCCATTACTATGCGGTGAATCCCACTTCGGCCGGCAATCAGGCCTACACTGGCCCCCTGGGCGCAGCTCTGCCGCTGAGTTCCCGGCACAACACCCATTTCGACGTCGCTACCCAGTGCGCCGCTTGTCATGGCACACTCGAAGCCCAGGGACCGGGACTCGACCACAATAACAGTAAGAATGTGGTCAGCGACGCGGACAAGATCCGCTACCAGGGATATGAATATCTCAATTCCACCGGCATTGCTGTCCAGGTCGACGACAGCGTTTACAACCAGGGCGGCGGCAGCACCTGGCTCAACAGCGCCGCGAACGACGACGGCGGCAATACCTGCGCCAACCTCGACTGCCACAATCCTTCGGGCACCGGCTACAAAGCCGATTGGGATGTGGACACCGCCGACTGCACCCTGTGTCACAGCGCAACCGACCCGGCGACCGGCGCGCATACCAAGCATCTGGGGGGGCGAGATCCCATCTATGGCGGTAATTTGGTCTGTACGACCTGCCATGTGGACAATGGTGCCGATACGGCTCACCGCAG